>JAZSDW010000074.1:0-9324 GCA_045531355.1 Clostridia bacterium
TGGAATTGGTCAATTATCCTTTTTGCTCATTATACTGATTGAAGCAACAAGCAGAACGATGCCAAGTGTGAAACACACACTACCAACAACCGTATCCAACTGATTAGCAAAGAAACCAATCATTCCACTACCTACTGCACAGCAAATTACCTGAAGAACATTTTTCATAAAATCACCTCTTCGTCAAATTCTTATTTATCTGTTCGACATTTTTCGACATCCATATTGCTTATATCGAATTAGAACCAAAAAAAATGTAGCATTTGCTTTATAAAGCACACGATATGCGCTATTACATGAATAATAGCAACCCTAAACAAACTTCCTGTTATAAATCTGCGAGTATTATTGGACAGAACCTTCAAAAATATTGTAAAGACGCATCTATAATCAGGGGCGTCATCTTTGACGGCATCCCCTGTACTTTCTAAAAAATGTCATTAATCGTACCAAAAACTTTGTACACTTATCCATTATGCTCTAAATTTCTTACCGCAATCTTTGCAAATCCAATATGTAGTCGATGTAATTCGTTTCCCTTTACCTAATTTGCCACACAATAATCCTATCGGTCCAAATAACAAAAATCCACCACAAGCAGCACCTACTTTAAAATCTTTCCCTTTTGTTGCCACTTCCGTTATTGGAACGATATTATCGCTTCCGCATTTACGACAGCAAATAGCGGCTGGTCTGTTATTGAAAACGGGGGTATAACCTCGTGCGTTTGAAGCTTTTTCAATTTCGGAAGGTTCTGCGGGCAGGGAAGAAGCGTTTGTACTATTATTTTCGCAATTACAAGATGGGCATTTGTTCCTATCTGACGGATATATTGATCCACACTTTAAACATCTAATAGGTTTCAAATTGAAGCCCCTTTCTATGTTTTCAACATGATTCGGCACATTGTGCATTACAAAGGCCACTTACAATCATTATAGCAGATATTTCTTCCATTTTCAATTCTTTTCGCGGGATTTTACAAAAAAGAACCTGTGCTTTGTTAGCACAGGTTCTTCGTTTTTCTGTATTAACCGAAAACAGAGAATGCAACAAACAGCGTAGACAACAGCGAAGATACGAGCGAAACAACTGTAATCTGTGTGTTGATAGACGGGCCGGCGGTATCCTTAAACGGATCACCAACCGTATCGCCAATAACGGCCGCCTTGTGGGCTTCACTACCCTTACCGCCTTCGTTGCCGGACTCTACATACTTTTTGGAATTATCCCAAAGACCGCCGGCGTTGGACATAAAGAGCGCAATCAGAAGGCCGCTTACGATGTTGCCGAGAAGGAAGCCGCCGATGGCCAGGGGCCCGCCGATAAAGCCAACAACGATGGTGGAGATAATGCTTACGAGGCCTGCCGGAATCAGCTCGCGGAGCGCGCCGGTAGTTGCAATATCGATACACTTATCGTATTCGGGCTTAACGCCTTCTTCGCCTTCCTTAAGGCCCTTGATGCTATTGAACTGGCGATGAATTTCTGCAACCATTCTCTGTGCGTTCTTATCTACACCTAAAATGAGCATAGCAGAGAACACGGCGGGAATGACTGCGCCTACCAAAATACCGAAGAATACGGTGGGATTCATAATGTCAAAACCTGTAATCAGTTCCTTACCGGCTTCCGCAAGCGCTGCATTCGCTTCGGACATGAACGCACCGAGAAGAGAAATAACCGTAAGGCCTGCCGCACTAATCGAGAAGCCCTTCGTAACAGCCTTAACGGTGTTCCCCGCGCTATCCAGTTCGTCTGCAATGCGGATCGTTTCTTCACCGAGGTCTCCCATTTCGGCAAGGCCGCGCGCGTTGTCAACAATCGGGCCGTACGCGTCGTTCGAGATGATCATACCAACGATGGAAAGCATGCCGACGGCTGCCATTGCAATACCGAAGATGCCGCCGAGCTGATACGCTAACAGCGCGGAAATTGCGATACCTACCATAGCAGGCATTGCGGAAATGAAGCCGTAAGCGACACCGGATAAGATGGTGAACGCGGGGCCGGAAGCGGATGCGTGCGCACATTTCTTAACGATAGGCTGGTTGTCGTCGGTAAAGTAGTCCGTGGTAATGCCGATGATAACGCCGACTAAAAGACCAACTGCAGAAGCGCCCCAGATGTTCCATGTAAAACCGTCAATGAGTGCCGTTGCGGCAGCAGAGAGAACGAGGAACACGCCGGTTGTTACATAAGTAGAAGAATTGAGTGCGTTTGTCGGATTGCCGTTTTTGCCAATTCTGGCCGTTGCAATTCCGATGATGGAAGAAATAAGCCCCAAAATGGAGTAACAGAACACCATTGCAACATTTGCAGTATTTGCCCCTGCAATAACGAGAGCGGAAGCCATTGCTGCCACATTGGAGTCAAAAAGGTCAGCACCCATGCCGGCAACATCGCCGACATTATCGCCAACATTGTCAGCAATTACGGCAGGGTTACGCGGGTCATCTTCCGGAATGCCGAGTTCAACCTTACCGGTAAGGTCAGCCGAAACATCAGCTGTCTTTGTGAAAATACCGCCGCCCGCTTTCGCAAACAGAGCCAGAGAGCTTGCGCCAAAGGAGAAACCGAGCAGAATGGAAGCATCTCCCCCAACGCACATTAAGACTGCGGCAACGCCGAGAAGCGAACAACCGACAACCAACAGGCCCATAACGGCACCGCCACGGAAGCCGATTAAGAATGCGGGCTTAATGCCCTTCTGTGCGCCTTCTGCGCAGCGAGCATTCGAAAGTGCTGCGACCATGATGCCGATTTTCCCTGCAATCGCCGAAAGAACGGTACCGGCAATATACGAAAGAGCCATTGCCAGATTTTTCATAATGTCGCCTTTCCAGACCGGAGAAGGAAGCAGAATGAAAATAATTACTGCGATAACAGCAGCGAATTTTGCCAGAATTTTATATTCCCGGCGCATAAAGGTATTTGCGCCTTCTTTGATGAGGGCAGAAACCTCTATGATTTTTCCGTTTACCGTACGCTGCTTTTTAACCCAGAGGTATAAATACGCTGCGAAGGCGAATGCTATGGCCGCTGTTAAAACAGACAGGCCATAGAAGATAGATAGTTGCATCGTCATGTGTTACACCATGCCTTTCAAAAATGTTTTACTTGCATTCCCACAAAAAAAACACAAGCATTATTATTTTACCATAGTACGAAAACAAATACAATACAAACTTTGACATTTTTTGCGTTTTATCCGCAAAATCCAGCGGCCAAACATTAGTCAAAATCTACTAATCCTTTAATATTTACAGGCATACCCGAAGCGATCGATTTATTTGCCGCAACACCAGTAAGTATGCTCATTGCGCCGTCTATATGCGTTGCTGCTCTGTGGAAAGGATCCTCCGCCGGTTCGCCGAAAAGATCGTTTAAAAGCACAGGGTCTCCGCCGCCATGTCCGCCCTCTGCGGATGGAATCTCCACCTCGTAAGGTTCGCTAAACATTGGATACACCGTAATGGATTTTGCCTTCACAGCGCCCTCCTGACTCTTATTCCCCTGGCCGTTTACATAAACGGTTTCGTTTACATCCAGCTCAAGTCTTCCCTTCGTTCCTGTAAACACAACGCGAAAGCCCTCTCTCGGCGAAAACGCAGTCAACGAATATGACATAATGGCACCGCTTTCGTACTTAACCAAAACGCCCATTGTATCCTCAATACTGATGTCGTCGCCAAACACGCTTCGGTCTCTGATATATCCGTCATCTTGCTCTGCATTCAGGTATAAATTTTCAAAAGTTTCATTGCCCGCAAGCTTCAAGGCAAAAGGATCGCCCTCTGCATTTTTATAGCCGTGCGCTCTTGGGTAGAATTTTGTTATACCCCTATCCTCTGCGTTGTCTCTTCCATAGAACATCAGGTCGCCATAAGCAAATACCTGCTTCGGTTTTGTTCCGAGCCAGAAATTGACAAGGTCAAAGTGATGTGTAGATTTGTGGACCAGAAGGCCGCCGCTATTGCGCTTGTTTCTGTGCCATCTTCTGAAATAGTCCGCACCGTGGGATGTATTTAGCATCCACTCAAAATGAACGGCCTTTACATCGCCGATTGTGTCATTTGCAAGAAGTTCTTTTACCTTGGTGTTATGTGCTGCATATCTGTAGTTAAAGGCTACGCGCACCTTCCTTCCTGTTCTCTTTGCCGCATCGATAATCTCCTGACACTTTTCATTATCGATTGTCATCGGCTTTTCAGAAATGACATCGCAGCCGAGCTCCATCGCTCTTACAATATATTTGTGATGCGTTCTATCAACAGATGTTACGATAACATAATCCGGCTTGTTTTCCTCAATCATCTTATCAAACGCATCTGACATATAGAGCTTAACATCGTGATATCCGTATTCTTCCACCAGATTTTTTCTGGCATATTCCAGCCTGCTTTTGTTAATATCACAAAGCGCGACCAGATCTGCCGTTTCGCTGAAGTTTTCTGCTAATGCCTGATAGAAAATTCTTGCGCGGCTACCAACGCCTACCTGAACATACTTTTTCTTGCTCATAAAAAAACCTCCTAAAAGTTTTCGAGATCATATTGCCGCAAAATCTGCCACAATTCAATATATTTCTTGCGGCAAATCAGTTCTAGAGCTTATTTTAAGGAATCCAATCATGCTTGCCACAGACAAATAAAAAAGGCCTGCCATTAGCAAGCCTTTTTCTGGAGCTGGTAATGGGACTCGAACCCGCGACCTACGCATTACGAATGCGTTGCTCTACCAACTGAGCTACACCAGCAATTATAAAAGCCCGTCACCCTGTCAGGCAACACTAACATTATAAACGAAATCTACCCTTTTGTCAAGCCATTTTTGATATTTTTTCATTTAAAAAAGAAAGTCTTCCCTCGCCTCTCCCTTTTTACTCACAAAAAACAAGACAGAAGCATCTCGGCATCGATAGAGCCCAGGCTTTCTTCCTTTAAAACCCTTTCCACCGCCTCTTTGGAATGTTCAATACCGGAAAGCTGCCGTGCAAGAGGCTCTGCATCGCCTAGAAAGTCCCCGTAAATTTTTGCATCTTTGATTTTTCCATCGCAAATATCCAAAAATACCTCAACGCTTCCGCCCGGGAAGCGTTCTTTTTTATGAAAAGCATACTTTGGTGAATAGCCGAAGTTCCATGCAAATGTGGCGTACTTTTCTCCCTTTAGCGTTTCGGCCGCCTGCCAATCTGCCTCGGAAAGGGCGTAAGGCTCACCACCTTCCCTCTCTAAAAAAAATGTGGCAAACCGCTCGCGGAACTGCGAGGCCGTAATTGGAAGAAGCTGCGCTATATTTACGACGCGGCTTTGTACGGACGCAATCCCTTTCGACTGAATTTTTTCCTTATCCGGACGAAGAGCCGCCGCAAGATGCGACATATCCGCATCAATTAAAATTGTTCCGTGGTGTAAAAGCCGCCCATGATGTGCATATTGGGCGTTCCCGGATATTTTCTTCCCATCTACAAGGACATCATTCCGCCCGGAAACTGTGGCGGATACGCCAAGGGAATGCAAGAATGCGCGCAGCGTTTCTGTAAACCCCACATAATCTCCAAAGCCCTCACGATTGACAATATAGGTAAAATTCAGATTCCCTGTATCGTGATAGACGGCGCCGCCGCCAGACATGCGGCGAACCACCGGAATATGATGCTTTGATACATATGCATAATCAATCTCTGCCATCGCATTCTGATTTTTGCCAATAATAATAGATGGCGTATTCTGCCATAGCATGAAAATCTCCTCATCCTTGCAAAAAAAGAGATGTTCCTCCATAGCCAAATTTAATTGTGGATCCGTTTCATGATTGTCAATGAAAAGCATCCCTACGCCTCGCTCTGCATAATTTTTTCGTAAATGTCCGCGTGAATCTCCTCCGGCACCATGCCCGAGAGATCAGCCTTATATCTGGCAACCTCTTTTACCACGCTGGAACTTAAATACTGGTTCTGCGCCCGCGTCATCATAAACATCGTTTCTATTTCCGGCGCAAGCTGGGAATTGATGAGTGCCATCTGAAATTCATACTCAAAATCGCTGATGGCACGAAGTCCCTTTACAATAACAGTTGCTTCCTTCTTGCGCATAAAATCTACTAAAAGCCCCTCAAAGGAAACGATTTCAATATTCGGGATATGTGTCGTTACCCGCTTTAAAAGAGCCTTTCGTTCCTCCAGCGTAAAAAGCGGGCGTTTCTGGCTGTTTTGTAAAATTGCCACATACACCTTATCAAACGCCTTGGCCGCCCGCTCGATAATATCCACATGTCCATTCGTTACAGGGTCAAAACTTCCCGGATATACTGCTATACGCATTTTCATTCCTCCTCGCGCTTATTTTCGCGGCGAATCGATTCACACGCCAAATTCCCGCCAGAACGCCAAGCTATCTAAATAAGTTCTTCGCTATTCTTCTTCTCTTTTACTGATATTTTTTGGCAATTTGAAAAAGCTTATCGATTTCGGATCTCGATACTTTTGCATACACAATCGCTTTGATTGCCTTTTTTTCCTCTGCCGTTAGTCCGCCCGAAAGCATGCCGCTCACCGTACTTACCTCCGATGCGGAAAACCGCTTATATATCCCCATTACATATGTTTTGTCGGCACCTTTCAAATCATCCATTGTAAGCGTCCCGTCTTTTTTAGAGGGTGCGGGCGTTTTCGGCGGCGCTGTCGGAAAAATGTTTGCAGGGCGGCCTTTCTCATCAACCGGCGCCTTTGGCATTGGTGATGGTTCTGCCTCTTGCCCTGTGGGCGAATTTTCGGGGGCCGGCACTATTTCCGGCGCAAGCTCCACACCTTCCAGCACCGCATCAACCTCGGCTTTCAGCTTTTCATCTTCCATCACCATATTCAGGGTTTTTTTGACCACAAAATCCGTAATTTTATCATAGGCAAGGTATCCGCCGAAGCCCAGAATAATTAGAGCAAGTAGGATGATTGCAAGTTTTTTCAAAAAAATCCTCCTTTTATGCACGCGGGGCAACTACCAGATGGATGTCACGCCCCACCGCTATCCCACACTTTTCTATATATAACTTTGCCACATCAAAAGCGAGTTTCGGCGTGTTGTTTTCACCGCTTAAGTGCCCCAGAATAATCTTCTTCGTTCCCAGACTTGCAAGGCGCGCGCAAACGCAGGCCGCTTCTTTGTTGGATAAATGTCCCTTCTTCCCTAATATCCGTGCTTTAAGCGCCGGCGGATAGGGACCTTTTTGCAACATCACGATATCGAAATTGGATTCCAGCAGAATCTCCTCGCTCCCGCTTAAGTGCAAAAAAATTGTTTCGTTCATTTCGCCGATATCAGTGGCAACCGTGAATTTTTTATCCTCAATTCTAAAGCTATAGCCCACCGGCTCGGCCGCATCATGCGAAATATGAAAAGGGGTGACAAAAATATCCCCCACAGAAAAACCTTCTTCCGGCGTAAACATACGGACAGATGCCGGCGGCAAATCGCCTATAATCGGCCGGATCGCCGCCCAGGTACCGGGGCTTGCATAAATCGGCAAATGGAATTTGCGTGCTAAACTGCCCGCCGATCGAATATGGTCGCTATGCTCATGCGTAATGAGGATTGCCGAAAGCGTGCTCCCGGTCTGATTATATATAGAGAGCGCCTCGAGTATGCGCTTGCCGCTTACGCCAGCATCTACCAAAAGCGCAGTGTTTTTACTTTTTACAAGCACAGCATTCCCGCTACTGCCACTAAAGAGCGGCTGCAAAGTTGCCATGGTTTTCTCTCCTATTCGTCAATTCGTTGTATCGCTGCCCCGACATTTTTCAGCTTTTCAACGAGGTTTTCATATCCTCTGTCGATATGGTATACATTTTCAATTTTCGTAACACCTTCAGCCATAAGACCGGCAATCATCATGCCGGCACCGGCGCGAAGGTCTGTCGCCTTCACAGTAGTTCCTTTCAGCGATTCCACCCCGTGGATAATCGCCCGCTCGTCCGCAATTACTATATCTGCACCCATGCGCAGAAGCTCACTCGTATACTGGAATCGGGAATCCCAAACCGTTTCAATAACGACGCTCGTTCCCTTTGCGCGCGTCAAGAATGAAACAATTTGCGGTTGCAAATCTGTTGGAAAACCGGGATAAGGCATGGTTTTAACATTGATTTTTTTGAAAACTCCGTCCGACCGAACGCGGATGGCATCATCCATTTCCTCAATCAGCACGCCCGCCTCCTCTAGTTTTGCAGAAAGCGATTCCATGTGTTTCGGAATCAAATTTTCGATCGTAACATCCCCGCCGGCTGCAGCGGCCGCTATCATATAGGTTCCGGCCTCGATCTGATCCGGAATAATGCTGTAAGTACCTCCGGAAAGCTTTTCTACGCCCATGATCCGTATAACATCTGTGCCTGCACCTTTAATTTGCGCCCCCATCTGATTCAGGAAGTTTGCAAGGTCTACCACATGCGGCTCCTTCGCCGCATTCTCAATAATCGTTGTCCCCGGTACACGCGTTGCAGCCAGCATGATATTGATGGTTGCACCAACACTCGGGAAATCCAGATAAACAGAGTCAGCAAAAAGATGCTTTGATTTCGCAATCACAACATCATGCTCTACCGTAACTGTAGCGCCAAGTGCTTCAAAACCCTTGATGTGCAAATCAATTGGGCGCGCACCAAAGTCACATCCGCCAGGCATGCTGACCTGTGCATTCCCGAACCGTCCAAGCAGTGCCCCCAAAAGATAGTAGGAAGCCCGCATCGATTTTGCAAGCTCACAATCCGCCTTGTAGGTGTTGACAGACGAAGCATCTACCTCTAAAACATCCCGCGCCGGATACGAAACCTTAGCACCCAGAAACTTCAGAATGTTTACAATAGCATCCACATCTTTAATCTGCGGAATATTTTCTATGCGGCAAACGCCTTCGACAAGAAGCACAGCCGGGATAATTGCAATCGCTGCATTTTTTGCGCCGCTGACATGAATTTTTCCTTCTAGTCGTTTTCCGCCTTCTATTAAAAGCTTTTCCAAACTCTCACACCGTCTTTCACATGAATTTATATGTTTCGACAGTTTATTATACCAAATTTAAGAGAAAAAAGCAATCCTTTTTCATACATTTCTTAATTTGTTTTCAGCTATGCACGCAACATACCAAAAGAGGGTGCGAAAAAATTAAAACTCTTCTATTTTTAGTGCTCTTTTTTAACGAAAACCCCGTCCGGAAATTTCCGGACGGGGTATGAAATTTGCATTTCGTTATTTAATGTTCATGATGCGTTCCATGATCACGGCCGCTTCTGCACGGGTGGTGTTGCCAAGCGGGTTTAAGGTGCCG
>JAZSDW010000061.1:0-10353 GCA_045531355.1 Clostridia bacterium
TGCGTGATGTGCAGCTTCTCATTCCGGCTTACGATTTTTGTGTGCCGGATAAAGAATGCCAGACTTCTACGGAAAGTAACCCCTGTGAGCTTTTTGAAAAGCTGAATTTCCCGGTTGACGAATTTTTCCCGCCGACGAAGGCGGATTCCGATTCGGACTGCGGTTGCGACGACTAAAAAAACACCCTCTGCTTTTGCAGAGGGTGTTTCTATATGTTTTAGAGTTTGAACGCCGTAATAAACTGTTCACAGCTATGAATAGACGAAAGAACTGCTTCTTCCGCAGGCCCACCCGGAAGGTTTCGTTCCTGCACACAGGTTTCAAGGCGGATTGCCTCGAAAACATCGTCATCAAATACAGGCGAAAACTGTTTGTATTCCGAAAGCGTAAGGTCGGAGAGCGCACAACCTTTTCCAATACAGTAGAAAACGAGCTTTCCCAAAATCTCATGCGCTTCGCGGAAGGGGAGCCCCTTCTTTACAAGGTAATCGGCCGCATCAGTTGCATTGGTAAAGCCGCCGCCTGCACCCTTATACATAACATCTGCCCGTACCTTCATCGTACGGAGCATATTCGTAAAGACAGGCAGACAAAGCGTGACAGTATCTACTGCATCAAAAATCTGCTCCTTGTCCTCCTGCATATCCTTGTTATACGCTAGCGGCAGACCTTTCATCATGGTCAGAAGCCCCATCAAATCTCCAAACACGCGTCCGCTCTTACCGCGAATCAGTTCTGCAACATCGGGGTTTTTCTTCTGCGGCATAATGCTGCTGCCGGTCGAGTAGGCATCATCCATTTCCACGAAGGAGAACTCATGGCTGCTCCACAAAATAAGCTCCTCACAAAAACGACTGAGATGCACCATGAGAATAGACAAAACGGAGGCAAGCTCTATCGCAAAATCGCGGTCGCTTACGCCGTCAAGCGAATTTTCCGTGATAGCGGAAAAGCCGAGCGCTTCTTTAACAAAATGACGGTCTAAAGGATAAGTCGTGCCGGCCAGCGCGCCACTTCCAAGCGGTAGAACGGCAGTGCGACCGTAGCAGTCCTTTATGCGTCCTAAATCCCGCATAAACATCTGGGCATAGGCCATCAGATGATGGGCAAAGGTGATAGGCTGAGCCTTTTGCAGATGTGTGTAGCCCGGCATAATCGTTTTGGTGTGCGCTTTGGAAAGCGTACAAATCACATCTAAAAGCGCGCGGAGCATTTCGGCAATTTCTTTCTCCTGCTCTAGAAGATACATACGGAGATCTAGTGCCACCTGGTCATTCCGGCTGCGGCCTGTATGCAGACGCTTGCCGGCAGCGCCGATGCGGTCCGTAAGAAGTTTTTCAACATTCATGTGAATATCTTCTGCATCCACGAGAAATTCGACTCTTTCCGCTTCAATATCTGCAAGAATTTCCGAAAGTGCTTTTACAATCTTTTCAGCCTCTTCCGGCGCGATAATATTCTGTTTCCCGAGCATGGTTGCATGTGCAATACTGCCACGGATATCCTCCCGATACATTCGGGCATCAAAGCGGATGGACGAATTAAAATCGTCCACCTGCTTGTCTGTTTCCTTTTGAAATCTTCCGCCCCAAAGCTTCAATGTATTATTCCCCCGTTTTTTCCAGCATCATAGCGCGCACCTTCAGCGGCAGGCCGAAGAGGTTGATAAACCCTTCTGCATCCTTGTGGCTATACAGCTCGCGGCTGTCGCCAAAGCTTGCAATATCCTCGTTATAGAGGGAGTACGGGCTTTTTGCCCCGGCGGCCGATACGCTTCCTTTATAGAGCTTCAGGCGTACAGAACCCGTAACGGTTTCTTCCATAGAATCTATCATAGCAGACAGAGCCTCGCGAAGCGGTGTAAACCATTTTCCGTCATATACAAGCTCAGAGAACTTGACGGCTGCCTGCCGCTTAAAGCTCTGCGTGTCGCGGTCAAGGCAGAGGTATTCGAGTTCCTGTAGTGCCGCATATAAAATCGTGCCACCCGGCGTTTCGTATACGCCGCGGGACTTCATACCAACAAGGCGGTCTTCTACAATATCGGTGATCCCGATGCCGTATGCGCCGCCGATTTCGTTCAGTTTTTCAACGAGCGCCACCGGGCCGAGTTTTTCGCCGTCGAGCGCTACCGGCACACCTTTTTCAAAATCTAAAGTAATATATTTTGCTTCGTCCGGCGCTTTCTGCGGAGGAACGGTAAGCTTTAAGAGCGAATCGAGCTGCGGCTCGTTTGCCGGATCTTCCAGATCCATGCCTTCGTGGCTGATGTGCCAGATATTTCTGTCTCTCGAGTAGAGATCCTTTTTCGTAACCGGAATGGCAATATTATGTGCCTGTGCATAGTCTACGGCATCCTCGCGGGATTTGATATCCCAAACGCGCCAGGGAGCAATAATTTTCAGCTCCGGTGCAAGCGCTTTAATCGTCAGCTCAAAGCGAACCTGGTCATTTCCCTTACCGGTAGCACCGTGGCAAATGGCGGTTGCGCCTTCCTTTTTGGCGATTTCCACAAGACGCTTTGCAATAATCGGGCGTGCATGGGAAGTGCCCAAAAGATATTTCCCTTCGTAAACGGCACCAGCCTTTACGGTGGGGAAGATATAGTCCTTTACATATTCCTCGCGAAGGTCTTCAAGGTACAGTTTAGAGGCACCGCTTGCCAGCGCACGCTCCTCGAGCCCTTCTGTTTCTTTTCCTTGCCCTACATCACCGCAGACTGCAATGACTTCGCAATCATAATGCTCGTGCAGCCATGCAATGATAATCGAGGTGTCCAGCCCTCCGGAGTAAGCAAGAACGATTTTTTCCATAGTGATACATCCCTTTCTCGTGTTTTCCTACAGTATAGCACAGAATAAATATTTATGCAATACTTTTGCATAAATTTGCAAACTTTTTTTAATTTGCAACATTTATTATATATAAACAGGGAGTTTTTGTCAAGGGGTTGCGTAAAAAGTGTTTATAAAGCGTGTCAAAAATTAGTTAAAATATTTTATGCTCTATTTGTGTTGCTTTTTTTTATACAAAATGATATAATAAAATACATAATGCCAAAGAGATGTATCACAGGCTCTTGTTAAAACTTACAGGGTGCTTAACTGCGCTTTTGATGACAGTATTGAACGAATATAAACGCTTTATATTGGAGGAACTTATATGTTCTATAAAATGATTGAAAATAAAAGAAATCAATGGCTGTTATCTTCGCAGTGCACCATAGCGCCATTGATTGATTATATCGTAAAAAAGGGCCAAATGCGGGATGCACAGATAGAAGCAATCAAGACTTATTTGTTCCTTAAAATTGCTTGCGCATGCAAGCCGCTTGAAAAATTATTTTGCGAGGGTAAATTTAATACTTTAAATTTAGCAGAAGCCGAACTTTCGGAAACGGCAAGAAATTTTCTTGGTTCACACCCCGAAGCCGCGGCTTTATTAGAATATGCGTGTTTAAAAAATGATAACGGGGAGCAGGTATCTGCAAAATTGGAAACAGAAATTAAGAAAGCACCTGAAAGTGTTGATTATGCTAAGTTTTTCAATGAAACCTTTTACGGCGTTTCCTACACAGACTATCTTTTCAGTTTGCCGATGGGTGCCGGAAAAACATATTTGATGGCCGCATTTATTTATCTTGATTTATATTTTGCAATGAACGAACCGTTAAATTCTGCCTTTGCACACAATTTCATTATTTTTGCACCATCAGGATTAAAAGCATCGGTCGTACCGAGTTTAAAAACAATACAAAATTTTAATCCGGCATGGATTCTGCCTGAACCTTCTGCAACAGAAATCAAAAGAATAATATCCTTTGAAGTGTTAGACCAAGGGAAAACAGCAAGCAAATCTAATAAAACAAAGAATCCAAATGTGCAGAAAATTGCGAACCATCAGCCTTTATCAGAACTGTTCGGTTTCGTTGCCGTTACGAATGCCGAAAAGGTTATTCTTGACCGTATACAGGAGAAAAACGGACAAATTTCGATGCTTGAAAAAAGTGACGATGAGAAAGATAGACAAGCAAATGAATTGCGTAATCTAATCGGAAAGCTACCGTCCTTGTCCATATTTATTGATGAAGTACATCACGCCGTCAGCGAGGAAATCAAACTTCGTGCTGTAGTAAATAAATGGGCCGAAAATAAAACTGTAAATTCTGTTATTGGTTTTTCCGGAACCCCTTATTTAGAAAAAGCTGAAAAAATCAAAGTAAACGACTCCCTTTCGGTTTCGACTGCTGAAATAACCAATATTGTATACTATTATCCGCTTATCGAAGGGATTGGTAACTTTTTAAAAAGACCAATCGTAAAAATTGCCGAAATTGCAGATAGCAGTATCCTTATTGAAAAAGGAGTTAGAGAATTTCTTGATACATATCAAGATACAATATATGCAGACGGAACAGTCGCAAAACTTGGCATCTACTGCGGAAGTATAGAAAAACTTGAGGAATTCGTATATCCATTAGTGTCGAGAGTTGTTGCGGATTACGGACTTTCTACTGATGTCATTTTAAAATTCCACAAAGGAAACAAGCAGTATCCGCAAGTGGTGGATAGTCAAATGCAATTTGATATTTTGGATAAAGCAATTTCCAAAATAAGAATAGTGCTATTGGTTCAAATCGGAAAAGAAGGTTGGGATTGTAAGAGCCTAACTGGAATTATTCTGTCACAGGAGGGCGATTGCCCTAAAAATATGGTATTACAAACTTCTTGCCGCTGCTTAAGGCAAGTTGTAAAAGGTGCGTCTGAAACGGCTCTCATTTATCTAAATGGTTCAAATGCTGAAAAAGTAAATACGCAGCTTAAAGAACAGCATCACACTTCTCTTGAAGAATTTCAAGAAGCAAATCATGAGAAAAAGAGGCTTAAAAGATATGACCGTTTTTACGATGGAAATACACGCAACCGAGATAGTGAAAACTGAACATGGGAATACATCTGCGTCCTTTAACACTTGGCTTTATGGCATCATAAAAAACGGGTTTGCAACGCTGAATATGCAAGAATTGCTGCCATATTCAAAAGAATTAAAGTCAGTTTTTGATACGATCACTTATGAAAAAGAAGGTTCTCGCTATTTTAGTTCGAAGTATAATCTACAACAAGTTGAAGCGAATATCCGTAAAGCATTCTGCGATAAATGTGATTTTAAAACAAAAGAAGAATTGATGCCGGAAGAAGCGAGTCTGCTGAATATATCAAACTTCACCTCGGAAGTCATTACAGAAAGGCCGGATGCTTATTATCCGCCACAACAAATGGTCGAAAATATTATACTGGATGATAAAGGCAAATTGAAAATGGATGCGAATTTGCTCTCTACGATAGAGTTTTTAGAGAGTTCAGGCAACGCGGATATGGCCGATGAACTTCGCAAGCAAAAATCATCGCATCCGCAGAAGAATCGTTCATTTCATTATCTGCCTTATAGAACAGACAGCGAGTTTGAGAAAACATTTTTAAAAGAGGTTTTGTCCCTGGAGGATGTGGAGAAACTTGGCTTGGAAGTTTACTATAACGGCGACAGAGGAATGACGGCGTTTAAAATTAAGTGTTATAGGCAAACAAATGGTAAATGGGCTTATATCGGTCTGTATACGCCTGACTTTTTGATTATCAAGAGAAAAGAAGGCAAAATAGAGAAAGTCATAATCATAGAAACAAAAGGCGAAATCTATGCGAACGATCCTAAATTTAAGGAAAAACGCACATTTATGGAAACAGAATTTTTAAAGCAAAACAACTCTGCTTTTGGGTATGAACGATTTGATTATCTATATTTGGAAGATTCTTTGCCCGAAAAAGACAGAATTATTTTGACACATAAGAAGATATGTGCGTTTTTTAAGGAGGTAATTTGAAGTGCCGATTAAATACATACCGTTTATACCGGAACCAATCGAAGGACAAGCTGTCCTTTCAAACTTTAACAGAATTCTTAAATATAAAGGCGCGGATGATGTTTCGATGCGTATTCAGCGTGGCATGCCTTTGTATGAAATGGAAAAGCAGGAAACCGTGGGCGAAAATGCTGACGGAAATATGGTGATTCGCGGAGAATGTGTTTCTGCATGTGCCTATTTAAAAGAGCAAGGCATTGGGGTTGACCTTGTATATATTGATCCTCCTTTTGCAAGTGGTGCAGATTATGCTAAAAAAGTGTATATTCGTCGCAATCCCAAGGTGGCTGAAGCTATTGCACAAGCAGAACAGGAACTTGACATCGAAGAATTAAAAGCTTTTGAAGAAAAAATGTACGGAGATGTATGGGATAAAGAGAAGTATCTCAACTGGATGTATGAAAACCTTATGGCAATCAAATCTGTTATGAGCGAAACTGCATCCATTTATGTTCATTTGGATTGGCACATAAGCCATTATGTAAAAATTCTGTTAGATGAAATTTTTGGAGAATCTTCATTTTTAAATGAAATCATCTGGTACTATCCAAACTCTGGTCTAAAGGCAAACTCAAGAAAATTCCATCAAGTCACAGATACTATTTTGATTTATACAAAAAGTGAAGAGTATTGCTTTCATAAACTCGTGCGCGAGAGAAAAGATGGACAAACAAAACAAGCAAAAAGAAAATTTAATTCTGCAACAGGTAAGGCGGAAATGGTTCGTGACGAAGACGGGAAAATCGTGTATGAAATCAAAGAGACCGTTTTAGTAAATTCTATGTGGGAGATCGCGATGTTAAGCAATAGCCCGCAAGAACAACTAGGCTATTCTACGCAAAAACCCGAAGCACTTTTGAGCCGCGTAGTGTGCGCATCCTCTAGCGAGGGAATGATTGTTGCTGATTTCTTCGGCGGAAGTGGTGTGACTGCTGCTGTTGCCAACAAACTTGGCCGTAAATTTATTCATTGCGATATTGGTATAAATTCCATACAGACAACGCGTGATAGATTAAAAGCTGACGGCGCTGAATTTGACATTCTAGAAATTAAAGATGGCGTGCAGCTTTTTAGAAATCCTGTTCAGACCATGGATAAAATTAAATCTTTAGTTCCCGGACTTAAAAATGAAGATTCTCTCGATTCTTTTTGGGAGGGTGCAATATCTGATAGTACACTCGGAACGGTTCCTGTCTATGTCCCGAACCTTATGGATAGCAGCTCAAAGCTTCTTGATGTTGTTTTAATGAATCGCATTATTCATCAGGCAATCCCTGAACTTGATAACAATATCAAAAAGGTTATTGTATATTATATTGATATTACAAGCGAAGAAGAGATTAGAAGGTTTATTGACGAGGATGATAGCACAACCGTTCAAATTGAAATCAGAGACTTAAAATCAATTCTGGATGATGTTGTCATCGGAGATTATGCAGAATTTCATACCGAACCGCATACAGAAGATTTGCTTGGAGGCGTTAACACGGTTATTGATAAGTTCTTAAGTGACAGAGTTATGCAAAAAATTGAAGAATTCAATCAAAAAGCATTTCTCAATTCGTCAGAGAAAAAACCATACAAACCGATTGAAATCAGTGACGACGGACTCGAACTCATCGAATTTTTAAGTGTCGATTGTACCTCTATTGAAGGCGAATGGCATGCTGATAGCGAAATCAAGATTGATAACAACGGGTTTGTTATAGTTGACGGAAATAAAACAAAAGATTTCTGGAACGGAAAAATTCATAGTGAAAAGACACCGCTCCGCTTGAAAATCCGTAATATTTGCGGAGATGAAACGATATGGAAAATAGAGTAAACGCGCTATTGCTTTTTTGCGCTAAAATGCTTTAAAGATTTATGGCGTTGTTAGATTTAAAAAGAAAAATGCTCAGACAAAATGAAGTCTGAGCATTTTTTTGCAAGTTAGACCGGAGGGGAGAGCATTCAGCTTTTGCTCTAATCCGGCATAATTCCATTTGTCCTTATTTAATGTTTCTCTTAAAGACAGGATTTACTCTGGCATCGTCGAGAAGAATGCCTTCTACGCTATCGTTTTCAATAGCTTTTTTAATTGCTGCAAAGGCACAGTCAGCTGCATCGAGGAACTTTTGAATATCCGCCTCGGTGTGAGAGAAAGAGATGTTGGTGATTGCCTGACAGAGGATACCGTTTTCAAGCATGCTCTTTGCATAAATCGTTTGGATGTCAAGGTAGTTAAGGGAGCCAACATCATCAAACGCAACACCGCAGTGCGGCGCGAGACCGCTTACCGAAACAGCCTTTTCAACACCATGCTTCTCGACGAGCGCCTTCAGGCCGTCGAGGAGGATTGTACCAAGGCGCCAGGCATGTCCGATTACATCCTTTTCTTGCATTTCCTTTATGGTTGCAAGAGAGCCAGCGATAGAAATTGCGTCGCCGCCGAATGTCATAGACACAAATACGCCCTGCTCGATCATGCTGAGGATGTCTTTCTTTCCTGCGAGGAACGAAAGCGGCATACCATTCGCACAACCCTTGCCATAGGAGGCCATATCAGGCGTTACGCCATAATATTCACTTGCACCGCCGATTGCATATCGAAATCCGCTTACTACCTCGTCAAAAATAGCAACAGCGCCGTGCTTGTGCGCAGTATCAACAACAGCCTGCAGATATTCTTTTGTCGGTCCGTTAGACTGGATCGGCTCCAGAATAACAGCGGCATATTCGCCGGGATGTTCATTTAAAAGATTTTCAAGGGAAGTGATATCGTTGTACTTATAAGTTTTTGTAAGTTCACAAACTGCTTTCGGCACACCCTTATTATTTGCAGAAGCACCGATGGACCAGTCGTGCATACCATGATAGCCGCACATGGCCACACGCTCGCGTCCGGTGTATGCTCTTGCGAGGCGGATTGCGGCAGTTGTCGCATCGCTTCCGTTCTTAACGAACTTTACCATCTCCGCAGCAGGGATAACTTCAACGAGCTTTTCTGCAAGTTCGCATTCTACCGGTGCCTGCGTAGGGAAAATGATACCTTTATTCAGCTGCTCGATAATTGCCTTATTCACTGCAGGATAATTATAACCGAGCGTGATTGGACCGAGGCAGCAAATAAAATCGAGAAATTCGTTCCCATCCACATCGTATACGCGTGCACCCTCGGCGCGCTCTATGTACATAGGCGCCATGCCGGGCACGAAATAGCGATAGCTCTTACTAAAAGTTTGCGCTGCGAGCGGAGACACCTTTCTTTCTCTTTCTATGAGTGTATTGTTTTTTTCAAAAGATCTCATGATAGTTCCTCCTCAATTTTTTATTTTATTATATAAAAAGTCTTGCGACATTACAACGAGCATTTGTTTCGTTTTTTCTTAAAAAAATGATTGTTTTTTGGAAAAAGATTGATTTATGAATTGTTTTTTGGTATGATTGAAAAAAGGAGGGGATGGTTGTGGGAAAGGTTGAAACGATACTCGGTGATGCTTTGTTTACCGTGGATATTGATTTTCAAAAATGGCCTGCCGCAAAGCAGTGGCAGGATACGCCGCATTTTCATGGTAATATTGAAATTCATATCATACTCAACGGCTATGCACTGGTGGAAATTGACGGAAAGGATATTTATATGCGCGCGGGGGATATTTGCCTGCTCGCGCCAAGCTCAAGTCATTATCCGAAAAATTGCAGTGAAACACTTGAAAAAACGAATTTCTCCTTCAGCCTGGCTCGGAACTACAATTACGGTCGAAATGAAAAAAGTTTTTCAGAATACATGTGTTATAGCAACATTTTCAAATCGGTCAGCACATATTTCATCACAAATGATGCAGAACTGTTATCCATCGTGCAAAAACTGATTGCAGAACAATTTTTAAGTGAAAATGAGCATGTTTACAAGGCTCTGCTGGCTGTTTTTTTTATAACGCTTGCAAAGCGCATTAAAGAACAGCACCTCCCGTACCAAACGCAAATTATACGCGGTGTGGCAGAGAGTGAAAACGGATTCAGGCAAAGAAAAAGCGTTGAAGAATTTTTCCAAAAAAGATATAACGAAGAAATAAGAATTGAAGATTTGGCAAAGGAGTTATGCTTATCCATACCGCAAACGCACAGAATTGTAAAAAAGGTTTTTGACGGCGGGTTTAAAAAGACGCTCATGAAGCAGCGTATTGAACATGCCTGCATGTTGATAAAGCAGAGAAATCTACCTTTGAGCGAAATCGCATACCGCTGCGGATATACTTCCTATAACGGATTTTTATCGGCATTTAAAAACTATATGGGGAAAACGCCTAAAGAATATGAAAAATCCATACACTGACCATAATTCCAACAAGGATTTTAGCTATGAAAAAAAGCACTTCTTCGCGTGTTTCTCTAAGGGATGTTTAGTGAAATACTTGTAACGGTGCGGAAGTTGGGTGAACAGTTTAGGCTGT
>JAZSDW010000028.1:0-56852 GCA_045531355.1 Clostridia bacterium
ATGTCTATCCGTCGACGGAGCTTCTCGAAAAGCCAAAACCGAGCAAGCAGGACGGGCCGGAAAACCTGCGCGAAAATGCAAAAAAACTTGTGGATACGCTGAAGAGTTTCGGCGTGGAGGCAAAGGTTTTGGAGGTTACGCGCGGGCCGAGCATCACGCGCTATGAGCTGCAACCGTCGGCGGGCGTAAAGGTCAGCAAAATCGTAAATCTTGCCGACGATATTGCCTTAAATCTTGCTGCCGTGGGCGTGCGGATTGAGGCACCGATTCCCGGAAAGGCCGCCGTCGGCATTGAGGTGCCGAATAAGAATACGGCCATGGTCACTTTGCGAGAAATGCTGGAAACGCCGGAATTTAAGGACTTTAAAGCGAAAACGGCGTTCGCCGTCGGCAAGGATATTACGGGGAAAACGACCGTGGCGGACCTGTCGAAAATGCCGCATCTTCTGATTGCCGGCGCGACAGGTTCGGGAAAGAGCGTCTGCATTAACACGCTGATTTCCAGCCTTATCTACAAAGCCTCGCCGAGCGAGGTGCGCCTTTTAATGATTGACCCGAAGGTGGTGGAGCTGAAGGTGTATAACGGCCTTCCCCACCTTTTGATTCCGGTTGTTACCGACCCGAGAAAGGCTGCAGGCGCCCTAAACTGGGCGGTGACCGAGATGCTGCGGCGCTACAAGCTATTTTCTGATTGCAATGTGCGGAATCTCGCCGGCTATAACGAGTATCTTACGAGTGAAGGCGAAAAAACGATGGAAAGCATCATCATCGTGGTGGATGAGCTTGCCGACCTTATGATGGCGGCGCCGCACGAGGTGGAGGACGCGATTTGCCGTCTGGCACAGATGGGGCGCGCGGCGGGGATGCACCTTGTAATTGCAACCCAGCGGCCGAGCGTGGATGTTATCACCGGACTTATTAAAGCCAATATTCCGTCGCGCATAGCCTTTGCCGTTTCCAGCCAGATTGACAGCCGCACTATTTTGGATATGATGGGTGCGGAGAAGCTCTTGGGGAAGGGCGATATGTTGTATCTCCCCTTTGGCGCATCTAAACCCGTTCGCCTGCAAGGCGCGTTTGTCTCCGACAGGGAGGTTGAAAAGCTCGTCGAGTTTGTTAAGGGCGACGAAGAGGCGGAATATGACGAGGAAATTATGGAAAAACTGGAGCATGCCGACTCGCCGGAGGAAGAGGATCCGGGCGATAGCGACGCCCTTTTAAAAGAAGCAATTGCAATTGTGGTTGAGAGCGGACAAGCTTCCGTGTCGATGATTCAGCGGCGGCTGAAGGTTGGGTATAGCCGTGCCGGGCGAATTGTAGACCAGATGGAGGCAAGAGGCATTATCGGCCCGCATGAGGGGAGTAAACCTCGGCAGGTGCTCATTACAAAACAGCAGTATTATGAAATGACTGTCATGCAAGACGAGGGCGGCGATGGAAAACAGGCGCCGACCGTATAAAAGGGAGAGCCTATAGAAAAGGATTCGGGCAAAACCCCCCAATAAAAAAGGAAGCAAAAAGGAAAGAAGCAAGACGCAGTTTTCTGCGTCTTGCTCTTTTTAAGCCCTTTTATTCTATGAACAAAATTCGCCGCTCGGCGTACGCGGGTACGCCGTCGGGTGCCCAGCCCTTTGGGCTGGCTCGTTTTGTCCATTCGGCACCCGTTTTCCCAAAACAGGCGCCCACCGTATAAAAGGGAGAGCCATATAGAAAAGGATTCGGGCAAAACCCCTCAATAAAAAAGGAAGCAAAAAGGAAAGAAGCAAGACGCAGTTTTCTGCGTCTTGCTCTTTTTAAGCCCTTTTATGTTCAATAAGCTTCAGCGTCTTGAGAGAAGAATGTCCAAAAACAGACCAAGCACCAGCCCTTCCGAAAAAAGCGTAACGGCTGTTTGGCAGATTTGTTGGGATAAAACGAGGGTGCGATAGGAAATGGCGGGAGGTAGGTACAGATAAACGGCCATTGCCATAAGAAAGAGCGCGGGCACAAAACCGGCAAAAACAATCCGGCGCGGCAGGCCGCAAAGGCCGTCCAGCGATAAAAAAAGCTTGCGAAGCATGTCAAAACCCTCCTTTACATTCATTTTACAGGACGGGCGCAGACAATGCAAGCCTAAAAGTCTGGAAAAAAGGGCAGAAAAAGGTGGCAGAAAAAGAAGGAGACCGCCTTCCTTCGCATTTTCGCGAAAGAAAACGGCCGGGAGAAAGGGGAAAACACATGAAAACTTAGCTATAGAATAATGGCTCTGGGCGGCCTTCAATGCGGGCACACCAGACGGGGCGTTTTTCGCCGGGCTGCGTGTCCTCGGTATAGCTTAAGAACAAATCTAAAATCCGGATTTGTTCTTCTTCGCCCTGGAGCTGCGCATACAGACCGTCGATGGCCTGCAGCATCGGAAGATTTTCCAGCGGAGCGCCGGAGCCGGAGAAGCGACGCAGAAGGTGTCGGTATACAATGATGCGGCCGTTTTTCACGCGCATCTCTACACCATGCCGCATTTGCGGCGTGGAAATTGCAATCGGCGTGCCCTCGAAATAATAGTCCATCGTGAAGGTGTAATCCCCTGCCGCGTTTTCGACAAGGTCGGAAGAAATCAGGGCTTCAAACGGCTGGTCCGGCACAAGGCTTTTCCAGACGCTGGCGGCAAATTCGGCAGCGCCGTTTAAGGAATTATAAAGCGTTGCGGTGCCTTGCGCATCGGGCAGAATACCAACGCCCTTTTCCTCATCCACGGCATAAAATTCGACGAGACCGTCGGTGCCTACGCTGATGGAGCCGTAATTTTCAACAAAATGCTCTTTGCCGTCCGTGCCGGTGTGGTGGTTGACGCCGCGCTCGCGATAGCCAAAAACCGAAAGGAGCGCTTCCATATCAGAAGAGCCGGCAATTGGATTTTCACCGACGATGGCAACGCTACGGCTGGTGCGCGGAGAAATCAGAAGGAGTGGATCCATAACAACCTTCTGGCTTACGCCGCCGCCGATGCCCACTTGACTATCGTGCAGGTTAAGTTCAAACGCAAAGGAATAATTTTCCGATTCCGCTAAAGCGGAGATACGGTCATAAAGCTCGTTTTTATACGGATAATTGATGTGATATTTCGTAATGATACCGGTCTGGGCATCGCGCACATACAGAAGGACATCCTGCCCCTGTGCCTCAATCGGTGTTAAAATCAGCTCTCGCAGTGCTGCTTTGTCAGCTTCAAGCCATGTATATTTCGCACCCGTTACCTCTGCAAAAAGGCGGGGAGAAAACGCGGTGGAATACGAAATATAGATAGATTTGGAGTCGAGCAGTTCATCATTTCGCAAAACACCGTACCATTCCGACTCAGGCACCTCATTTTTCAAAAACACCAGACTTTCGTCCCGGAGAACGGTGGTAAAAAAATTGCTGATTGCGTCATAATACGCCGCGTAGGACGCATCGCTGTTATAATAGACGCTGCGGAATTCGCCGTTCGTAACCACAAGCTTCTGCGGTTTTGCGAGGTTTGCCATAGGGCTGACATACGGCTGCTCTTTCTTGAAAATTTTTGAAAAAAAAGTGCGCTCCGGAAGGGTCGCGAAAAAATCGTACCCGCGAGGCCAAACGCCATTTCCGAACCACACCGTTGCGGCCAGCGCCGTGGCGCTGCAGATAAGCAAGATCAAAATACAAGTTTTCAGCTTTTCTTTCTTCATACCGATTGCCGCCGATTACCAGCCGCCGAACATGGCGCGGAAATTTGCCGCAAAGCCACGAATACTGTCTAAGAGGCTCTGATCTAAAAGCGTGATATCCAGCCGCACAAGCTGATAATTTCCTTCGCCGAGCTCAGCACGGAGAAGGAGCGCGTTTGTTTCCTTAGCAAGATCCACTTCCTGCAAATAAATGCCGCCGGCATTTACATATTTTACGAGCGGATTTCCATAGCCGTCCCGCTTCAGGCGGAACACACCGCTTGTGGCATCGTAGCTGTAAAGCGCAACCTCCGCTCCGCTTACACAAACGGCAGAAAGTGTGTAATTCTGTTTTGTGGTAGAAGAAACGGAGGTTTCCGGCTTCTTCACAGTCATAAGGCCGGAGGCTGTGCCACCGTCATAAGCGCTGACTTCTTCCGGCGCAGCCAGACAACTAAGGCTGGAGAGGCCGAAAAGAACGGCGCAAAGTATGCAAATAAAAACCTTCTTTTTCATAACAATAGTCCTTCCCGGTTGATAGGAGGATTGCCCACCTTTCTTTTTACTGTACCCTTATTATACACCCAGCATATTACAGAACTGTTACATAGCAATATCTTTTGGTTAACATTCTCGAAAAAGGCGGGGTTTGGGGAAAAAAGCAGAATCCGTCAGATTGCCGGCACCGGCGTGGGGCGTCCGGCGTCCCAGACCTCGGAAACCGGGAACAGGTCCGCCAGCATCTCGGGGTTGTGGTACATTCTGTAGCCGTCCAGATTCCGCCGCCCCTGCCGGAGATATTCGTCCGTCAGCTGCACCCAATAGGGGCTCGAGTCGACATTGCAGAAATAGCGGTATCCGCATTCGCGGAGAATATTATATTTTTCATTTTCGCTCGTATAGGGCTCAATGCCGGCAATATCCTCGCCGTGCGCGTAGATGATAATATTGGTGTCACCCAAAATCGGCTGCACCTCATTTTCCCATTTCATCGCATCGGCACGAAGGTCCTCGGCGCTGACCGAGCCGTAAAGCCGGTGCCCCCAGCTATGGCTCGCAAACACCCAGCCGAGCTCGCGCATTCGGTCTGCTACGGCGCGTGCCTTTTCGATTTCAGCTTCGTCGTAGCCTTCGCCCGTCGGACAGGTACGGTAGCCCAAGACGCCGTCATATCCGGTAATTGCAAGCGTAGCGCGGGCGCCGCGGTAGGAAAAATCGGGATGTTCTTTAATAAAGGCTTCCAGAATCGGAACAAGGTCGTAATCCCCGCGGACAATCGTGCCGTCGTCTTTTACATATTCGCAGGTGGGGTACCCGTCATCCCCAATGACAAGGCGGGCGGCAAATCCGTCCCCGGTCATATACTGATAGTAGCTCACATCGTCCTGGCTGATTACCAGCGGCTTTTTCCCTTCCGGCAGGAGGATTTCGCCGGGCACCATACGGGTGACGCCGTTTTCGTCTGTCTGGGGCGACGCAATATCGTCGAGATTCACAAGAACAAACCCGCGCTCGTACATAATGCGGAGCATGGCAGAAAATTCGCTGGTGGTGGTCATATACTGGTTATAACCGTCCTCGGTATATTCGCCGTCAAACGCTTTGGCATTGTCGACAATCAGCGTGTGGAAAAAGACATGTGTAACCGCATGCGGGTCTGCCGGCAAAAGGGCGGCTTTCGCTTCCGCAAAGCGGGCGGAGGCAGCAGAAAGGCGTTCGTCTTTCGAAAAGGCTTCGTGTCCTTCTAAAAGCGCAATGGCCGCGTCATAATCATAGCCGGCCGAAAGCCGCTCGGCATCGGCAAGAACGGCTTCTATCGCGCCGGGCGAAGGCGCGGGCGTTTCTTTTTGCGGGGCGCCGGTGAAAAGGCGGACAATACCGCGCACGCCGAAAAACAATGCGGCGACTAAAAGCGCCACGACCGTATAAAATATAACAAAAAAGATAATTCGCTGTTTCCTTTGCCGCTTCTGGCGCTGGATGCGTTGTTCTTCTGTAAGAGCCATTTCGATTCCTCCTTTGCTTCTTATTTGCAAGTGTACCATATTTTATAGAAATTGTCAAGTCCAAACGCGGGCGGGAAAAGGGGAAGAAAAATAAAAAATTTTAGAAAATATATAGGCAATCTCCTTTTTCTGTGATATAATACAGTTTATAGTATATACCCGGGGGAAGTTCTCGGCCAAGGCCGAAATTAAAACGAAAGAGGAGAAGAAAATGCTTTCAGATATTGAAATCGCCCTGGCGGCGAAAATGAAACCTATTTCGGAGATTGCAGAGGAGCTCGGCGTTCGGCCGGAGGAGCTGGAGCCGTACGGGCATTATAAGGCCAAGCTTTCCCCCGCGCTCTGGGACAGAATTCGAGAAAGGGAAGACGGCAAGCTCGTGCTTGTAACCGCCATTAACCCCACACCCGCGGGTGAAGGGAAAACGACGATATCGGTTGGCCTTGCCCAGGCGCTTTGCCGCCGCGGCAAAAAGGCGATTGCGGCCCTGCGGGAGCCGTCACTCGGCCCGGTGATGGGAATTAAAGGCGGCGCCGCCGGCGGTGGATATGCACAGGTTGTGCCAATGGAGGACATCAATCTCCATTTTACCGGCGATATGCACGCCATAACGGCTGCCAACAACCTCCTTTCCGCGATGATCGATAACCATATCCAGCAGGGGAATGCCCTTGGGATTGACCCGCGGCGTATCGTTTTCCGCCGGGTGCTTGATATGAACGACCGGGCGCTTCGCCATGTTACCGTCGGTCTCGGCGGGCCGATGGACGGCGTGCCGCGTGAGGACGGGTTTATGATTACCGTAGCAAGCGAAGTCATGGCCATTTTGTGCCTCTCCTCGGATTTTGCCGATATGAAAGAGCGGCTCGGGAAAATTGTGGCGTGCTATACCTACGATAAAAAGCCGGTCACAGCGGCCGATCTCGGGGCGCAGGGCGCAATGGCAGTGCTTCTAAAAGATGCGATAAAGCCAAATCTTGTGCAGACGCTTGAAAATACGCCCTGTATTCTGCACGGCGGCCCGTTTGCCAATATTGCGCACGGATGCAACAGCATTCTTGCCACGCGCTATGCCTTAAAGCTCGGCGAAATCTGTGTAACCGAGGCAGGCTTCGGTGCAGACCTCGGCGCCGAAAAGTTTCTGGATATTAAATGCCGTCTTGGCGGCCTTAAGCCCGATGCGATTGTTCTTGTGGCAACACTTCGTGCGCTTCGCTACCATGCGCGGGAGGATAAATTCGAAAACCTCGGCAAGCACATTGAAAACATGCAAAGCTATGGCGTCCCCGTTTTGGTTGCCGTAAACCGCTTTGCGGACGATACGGACGCCGAAATCAAAGAACTTTGCGAATACTGTGCGGAAAAAGGCGCGGCGTGCGCGCCGGCCGAGGTGTTCGCAAAAGGTGGCGCGGGCGGCGAAGCACTGTGCGAAAAGCTTCTTGACATTCTCGAAAATGAGCCGGCAGACTTTTCCGTCCTTTATCCGGACGAAATGCCGCTCCGCGAGAAAATTGAAACGATTGCCGAAAAAATTTACGGCGCTTCGGGCGTGGACTTTACGCCGGCGGCGCTGAAAAAGCTTTCGGAATATGAAGAGGAAGGCTATGGACAGTATCCGGTCTGCATGGCAAAAACGCAGTATTCCCTTTCGGACAATCCGAAGCTTTTAGGGCGCCCGCGGGATTTCCGTATCACGGTGCGCGAGGTCAAGATTTCTGCCGGCGCCGGTTTTGTTGTCGCGCTTACCGGCGAGATTATGACAATGCCGGGGCTTCCGAAGGTGCCGGCGGCCGAGAAAATTGATATAGACAAAAACGGCGTAATAACAGGCCTTTTCTAGGAGAAAACGATGGAAGTAATTACAAATTCAGCGGCAGAAACCGAAGCGTTTGGCGAAAAACTGGCCGCGCGCTATCCCGCGCCCCACATTTTTTGTCTCACCGGGGACCTTGGCGCGGGCAAAACGGCCATGACACGCGGCATTGCGCGTGGGTACGGCTTTTCGGGGCGCGTAACCTCTCCGACCTTTACGATTATGCAGGTATATGAAGGAGACGAGACGGTGCACCACTTTGACCTCTATCGCATCGACGAGGAGGAGGAACTGGACGCGATTGGGTTTGACACCTTTTTAAAGACGGGTATTTCCGTTATCGAATGGCCGGATGCCTTTTATAACCGCATCGGGCCCTGCACAAAAATTACGATTCGCCGCCTTTCTGACACGGCACGGCGAATTGAGGAGGAGCAGATATGAAATCATTTCGCAAGGAACTATATTTTAACATTCCAAAAAGACGGGCGCTCGTAAATATTACAGACGAGGTGGCGGCGGCCATCAACGAAAGCGGCATCCGCGAGGGGCTGGTGCTTGTCAACGCCATGCACATTACGGCGAGCGTATTTATCAATGACGATGAGCCGGGGCTGCATCAGGATTTCGAGGCGTGGCTCGAAACGCTGGCGCCGGAAAAGCCGTACAGCCGCTATGCCCATAACGGCTTTGAGGACAACGGCGACGCACATCTCAAAAGAACCGTAATGGGGCGCGAGGTCGTCGTCGCGGTGACGGATGGGCGGCTCGATTTCGGCCCGTGGGAACAGATTTTTTATTACGAGCTGGACGGCAAACGGCAAAAGCGGGTTCTTATCAAAATCATCGGAGCGTGAGAAAAATGGAGATACAAAAAGCGAAGCGTATAGTAATTAAGGTGGGCACTTCCACCTTGACGCACGAAACCGGCAGGCTGAATCTGCGGCGGATTGAGCATCTGACGCGGGTGCTTTCCGGCCTTAAAAATATGAACAAGGAAATTATTTTGGTTTCGTCCGGCGCGGTCGGCGTCGGCATGGCGAAGCTGGATATGAACGCGCGCCCGAAGGAAACGCGGGAAAAACAGGCCGCGGCAGCCGTGGGGCAATGTGAACTGATGGGCATCTATGGGCGCTTTTTTGCGGAATACGGCTATAAAGTGGCGCAGATTCTTATGACAAAAGATGTTCTCGACCATGCCGAGCGGGAGAAAAATGTTGCCGGCACGATTGACACACTTCTTTCCTATGGCGCCATTCCGATTTTTAATGAAAATGACCCGGTTTCGTCCTACGAACTGGAATTTGGCGATAATGACACGCTCTCCGCGGCCACGGCCGTGGTGTCCAGAGCGGACCTTCTCATTATTTTGTCGGACATTGACGGGCTTTACGACAGCGACCCGCGCACCTCGGATGAGGTGCGGATGATTCGCACGGTACGGGAAATCACGCCGGAAATTGAAAAAATGGCCGGCGGAAGCGCCTCCGGCCTCGGCACCGGCGGTATGGCAACGAAAATCAGCGCCGCCCGCATCGCCACGGAAAAGGGGATTGATGTGATTATTACAAACGGCGACCATCCGGAGATTTTATATGATATTTTAGAGGGGCGCCCGGTCGGCACCCGATTTTTAGGACAGGATGTGAAGGCATGCTCGTAGAGATGGGAAAGCGGGCAAAAGCCGCTGCCCGGCGGCTGGCGCTCTGCAGCGAAGAAGAAAAAAACCGTGCCCTTTTTGAAATGGCGGCAGCGCTTCGAAATAGCGCCGATGCAATTTTATCTGCCAACGCCCGCGATGTGGCGGCGGCAAGAGCCCGCAAAACGAGCGAGGCGCTTTTAGATCGGCTTTTGTTGACAAGGGAACGGATTGAGGCAATGGCTTCGGACATGGAAGCGGTGGCCGCGCTTACGGACCCTTTGGGGGAGGTGCTCGAAACGGTGGAGCGGCCAAATGGCCTTGTCATTCGCCGGGTGCGGGTACCGATGGGCGTTATCGGCATCATTTATGAATCGCGCCCCAATGTAACTGCCGACGCGGCATCGCTCTGTATCAAAACGGCAAACGCCGTCATTTTAAAGGGCGGGAGCGACGCGCTTGTGACCAACGCTGCCATTGCGGCGACGCTTCGCGAGGGGCTTTTTAGGGCAGGCCTTCCGGCGGACGGCGTGCAGCTTGTGGAAAGCACCGACCGCGCGGCGGCAAAAGCGCTGATGCAACTGCGCGAATATGTTGACCTGCTTATCCCCCGCGGCGGCGCGGCGCTTATCCGGAGCACGGTAGAAAATGCCACCGTTCCCGTCATTGAAACCGGCACGGGCAATTGTCATATTTATATAGACCGTGCGGCAGACCTTGCGATGGGGCGAGAGATTATTGTCAATGCCAAGGCGAGTCGGCCGGGCGTTTGCAATGCGGCGGAAACGCTTCTTGTGCATAAAGATATCGCAGCAGAATTTCTGCCCGGTGCCTTTGCGGCGCTTTCGGAAAAAGGCGTCCTGGTGCGCGGCTGCGAAAAAACGAGAACCTTTATCCCGTGCGAGGTGGCGACGGAAGAAGATTTTGCTACCGAATTTTTAGATTATATTCTGGCCGTGCGCGTCGTAGAATCCATAGAGGAGGCGCTTTTGCATATTGCAGCGTATTCCACGAAGCATTCTGAAGCGATTGTCACGGGCGACCGTGCGGCGGCAGAACAGTTTTTATCGGGAGTGGATGCGGCGGCCGTTTATGTGAATGCGTCCACGCGCTTTACCGACGGCGGCGAGTTCGGCCTCGGCGCCGAAATCGGTATCAGCACGCAGAAATTGCACGCCCGTGGGCCGATGGGGCTGCGGGAGCTTACGACATACCAGTACAGAATAGAAGGAACAGGACAGATTCGATAAAAAGGAGGGCGTACAATGGCAGAGATTACCGTTTTGCTTCGAAAGCTGATTGAGGAATTTTCACTTGAGGTTGTCTATGGAACACCGGATTTAGAGACGCGCATCGTCTGCTCGAAGGATGTGCTTCGCCCCGGCATGCAGCTTGCAACCGGATTTTTTGATTACTTTGATAATACCCGGATTTCCATTTTAGGTAAAATGGAAAATACTTATTTAGAGCAGCAGCCCCCTGCGCGACGGTTACATCTTCTGGAAGAGCTTTTCAAGACGCAAATCCCCTGTTTTTTAATTACGCGCGGGCTGCCCGTTTTACCGGAAATCATCACGGCGGCAAAAAAGCATCAGGTGCCCGTTCTGCGGACGGAGCATAACACCTCGTCCTTTATTGCGGCACTGATTGCTTCGCTGAATATTCATCTGGCACCGCGGATTACAAGGCACGGCGTCTTGGTCGAAGTGTATGGCGAAGGGATTTTGCTTCTCGGGGAAAGCGGCGTCGGTAAAAGCGAAACGGCGATTGAGCTTGTCAAGCGCGGCCACCGGCTCGTGGCAGATGATGCGGTAGAAATCAAGAAGGTATCATCGAAAACGCTTGTCGGAAGTGCGCCGGAAATGATTCGGCACTTTATCGAGCTTCGCGGCATCGGCATTGTCGATGTCCAGCGGCTTTACGGAACCGGTGCGGTCAAGGAAACGGAGCGCATCGACTTTATTTTAAATTTTGAGCCGTGGCAGGCCGGAAAATTTTATGATCGGCTGGGGCTGGACAGCGAATTTACCGAGCTTTTGGAAGTCAAAATTCCGTCGCTTACAGTGCCGGTCAAGCCCGGACGAAACCTTGCAGTTATCGTGGAGGTGGCGGCCATGAATAATAAGCAGAAAAAGCAGGGCTATAACGCGGCGGCGGCGCTGAATGAGCGCTGGATGCAGAAAAAACCGGAATAAGAGAGAGAAAGGGACATACGATGTATTATATTGGAGTGGATGTAGGCGGTACCAATATAAAGGCGGGACTGATAGATGCGAAGGGGAATATCTGCAAAAAAGCCCAGGCACCCACGGGCGGCCATCGTCCCGGCGAAGAAATCGGGGCGGATATTGCTCGCCTTGCAAAAGAGGTTGCCGAGGATGCTGGCGGGGAAGTTGCGGCCTGCGGCATCGGGATTCCCGGAATCTGTGATGCGAAAGCCGGTACGGTTCTTGCGGCGGCGAACTTGAATTTTGAGAATTTTCCGCTTCGCGCGGTCGTAGAAAAAGCGCTTTCGATACCGGTTTGGATTGGCAACGATGCCAACTGCGCGGCGCTTGGGGAATATGCAAAGCTTCCCGAGCCGGTCGACAGTATGATTATGGTTACGCTCGGTACGGGGATTGGCGGCGGGCTCGTTTTAGACGGACGGCTTTATACCGGCGCAAACGGCCTTGCCGGCGAGGTGGGACATATCCTTCTTCGCCATGGCGGCGAAAAGTGCGGCTGCGGCAGACGCGGGTGCTGGGAAGCGTATGCGTCCACCTCGGCGCTCATTCGCCAGACGAAAGCGTATGCGCTCGAAAATCCCAAAAGCGCCGTAAGAATGGCATGCGGCGAGGATTTTTCCGCCCTTTCCGGCCGGACGGCCTTTGACCTTTACAAGGCAGGAGATGTCGGCGGAAGCAGCGTGGTGGAAACATGGATGGACTATGTTGCCGCCGGTCTTGCAGATTTAGTACACATCTTCCAGCCGTCGCTTATCTTAATCGGCGGCGCAATCAGCCGCGAGGGAGAGGCGCTTTTGGCACCGATTCGCCGGAAGCTGGAAAAGGAGTTATATTCGGATTCTTTGCCAAGGCCCAAAATCCGGGCGGCGGCACTTGGAAATGATGCCGGCCTTATCGGCGCGGCATTTTTAGGAAAATAAGGAGAAGCTATGAACGAGGTTTTTCGGAAAATTGAAGCAATTTGCCCGGCGGAGCGCGGGGCAGATATGCGACAGTATACGACCTTTAAAATTGGCGGTAAAGCGGACCTTCTGGCAAGCCCCTCTTCGCCAGAAATGCTTCGGGAGGTGCTTTCGCTTTGCGCTTTTGTGCCGCATAGCATTATCGGCAACGGCTCCAACCTTCTGGTGGGAGACGGCGGGTATCGCGGTGTTTTAATCCGCATCGGAAACGGCATGGGTAACATAGAGCGCCGTGGCGAAACAATTATCGCTGAAGCCGGCGCCAGCCTTGCTGCCGTGGCGCGAACGGCGCTGGAGGCAGGACTGTGTGGGATGGAGCCGCTCTCGGGAATTCCCGGCACTGTAGGCGGCGCGTGTGTCATGAATGCTGGCGCGTATGGCGGCGAGATGCGCGATGTGGTAAAAAGCGTTTCGTTTCTCACGAAAAACGGAGAGCTATGCCAAGCGGAAGACCACGGCTTTTCTTATCGGCACAGCCGCTACATGGAGGAGGAAGCCGTCATTCTTTCCGTAGAATTTTCGCTAAAGTACGGGGACAGGGACGCGATTCGCGAAATGATGGAGCAACTTTCCGTAAAGCGGCGTGAAAAGCAACCGCTGACAATGCCGAGCGCGGGGAGCGCGTTCCGCCGCCCGCAAAACGGATATGCAGCACAGATGATTGACGAGGCAGGGCTTCGCGGTTTTTCGATAGGCGGCGCGGCCGTTTCCGAAAAACATGCCGGATTTGTGGTAAATACCGGCGGCGCGACGGCGAAAGAGGTTCGCGCACTTCTTACACACATTGAGGAAACCGTATTCCGGAAATTCGGGGTTCGTCTAGAGCCGGAAATCCGATTTCTGGGCGAGTTTTAATTACGAAGGGAAACAAAATGAGAAAGCTATGGTTTTTGTTGGTGCTCAGTTGTCTTTTTCCGCTGGGGGCTTCCGCGGCCACGGCAACGGTGTTTGATGCAGCGCCGGTCTTTACCGATAACATGGTGTTGCAAGCCGACCGGGAAATCGTCATTTATGGCACTTCGCCCGAGGAGGGCGCGGCGCTAACTGTTTTTCTAGAAGAAGAGAGGCAAGAGGTCACGGTGGAAGAAGGGCGCTGGGAAGCGCGTTTTGCGGCGCGGCCGGCCGGTGGCGAGCCGTTTGCCATCCAGATTGTAGGTAGTGGCGAGGGCGAGCATATTTTTATTGAAAATGTAACAGTAGGCGATGTGTGGCTTGTTTTAGGGCAATCGAATGTGGAGTTTTCCGCAACGGCAATCCCCGACTGGGACGCGCGATGCTATCAGCTTCCCAAAAATGCCCGGCTTCTGACCTTTACGAGCGCCGACCTTGCCGCAACCCCAAAAGGTGCGCGCAGCCGCACCTGGCGGCCGATGACCTGGCTTTCGGCGGCGCAAGCGAGCGCACTCGGCGTTCTTCTCTGCGATGAGATTTCCCTTTCCACGGGCTTTGAAAGGCCACAAGGGCTGATTTCCGCCGGCTTTCGCGGGCAGGAGCTTTCGGCGTTTTTGCCGCCGGCGCTTGCCGAGGGAATGGAAACAGGGGCAAAGGAGACAAGCCGGATTTACGAGGCCGTTTTGGCGGACATCGACCGGTTCCCTATCCGGGGACTTGTCTGGTATCAGGGCGAGGCCAACGGCGCGTATTATAAGGAATATATAGAAAAATTTTCGGCATTTATCCGCGAGTGGCGCAAAAAAGCCGGTCATTTTCCGGTGTATGTCGTAGAGCTTGCACCCTGCTTTCCCGGCGAGGAGGCGGAAAGGCAATATCTCGATTTCGGCACAGTGCGCGGCGTTATGGGCACGCTTCCTTTATTTCTCGAGGACACATGGATATGCCCGGCGAGCGACCTTTTTTCCGACCGCGCGTATGTAAACAGTCTGCACCCGCCGAATAAAACAGCGCTTTCCTACCGGGTGCTGGGTGCGATATTAGAAAAGAGCTACGGGATTGGAAATGCCACCGCGCCGCAAATAGAAAGTATTGCGTATGGCGAAGCGGAAAACGAGGTACACCTTGCGTTTTCCATGCCGTTATATTTTAAGGAAACGCCCCGCGGCTTTTCCGGCATTGACGAAAGCTGGGAAGAGGCCGAGCTTTTATCTGTTTCGGTTGAAGGCAACGCGGTGCGCCTTACTTTTGACCGCGAAATCTGCATTGTGCGCTACGGCGCGCGGGCGGACGATGTGCATGGGGAATCGCTTTCCCTTTGCGGCGAAAACGGGCAGATTCTGCCCCAGCTTTGGTATATGCTTCGCGAGCCGAGCGGGAATAAAATAAGCGCGCTTGCACGCAGAATGCTTTGGCCCCTTTTCCTTTTTGCTCTACTCGGCGGCGCGGGGCTTTGGTGGATACGAAAGAAAAAGAAAGGATGAGTCACAAATGAGAAAACTGCGTATACTGTCCCTTTGTCTTCTGCTTTTTCTTCTGACCGGCGCCGGACGCGCGCTGGCGCTGGAGGGTGTTTATGCCGAAACATGTCCTTTGAATGTGCGGCCGCAGGTGCAGAAAGGAGAAGACGGGGCAACGCTTTTGCTCGCAGTCTTTAATGCAACCGGACATGCGGTGGACTATATCGAGTTTTCTATGTATATTTTAAACGAATTAGGCGAGCCTGCCAAAAACGGCGAAACGCATTTCTTCCGTGCTTACGCGGAGAATCTCGCGCTGGAACCGTATGCCGAACGCGCGATTTCCTGGTCGCTTGCGTCGTATCCGGGCGCGGCTGATTATGCGCAGTTTCGCATGGAAAAGGTCGTGTTTTCCGAAGGAACACAATGGACAAGGCCGGAAACGGTTTATGCGCAGGCGTATCTGTATGCTAAAAACCCAAAAACGACGGACGGCGCGTATCTTCTGGATGCGGAAAGAACGCTGACACTTGTTGACTATTCCTATTCTTCATATGCCCGCACCTGGTATATCTGGAACGACGGGCCGGGCTGGGTGCCCTTTTCGCATGACCTCGTTGCCAAATGTCAGATCTGGCAGCCGGGTGCCGCGATAAAGCTTGTGATAAACGACGACGAGTCGCTGTATACAATAGAAAGCTTCCGCGTGGCGCTTTCGCCGGGCGAAATCTGCGTGCAGGCTTATGAAACCGGAAAGGTCGAGAATGCCCTGCCGTCCGGTATGGATGAAGCACAGCCTTCCTTCTTTATGGAAACGAAGCTTCCGGTCGGGCACGAACCCGTGCTCCTCGGCCTTTGGGATTTTACGGAGAGCGCGGATAGAGCCTGGGCAATCTGGGACGGCGAAAACTGGATAGATTTTTCTTTTGACCGCGGGCCGGTCTGCCAGATCTGGCGGCCGGGTATTACCTATATCCGCCTTTCGTATCCGGATGCCGCGGCGGTTTATGCCATTTCCGTCCAGATGGAGGAAGAAAATCGTGTTTACTAAAGTACATACCGCATGCCTTGTCGGTATCGACGGGCACGCTGTTACCGTTGAAACGGATGTTTCACAAGGCCTTCCGCAGTTTGAGGTGGTAGGGCTTCCGGATGCGACAGTCAGGGAAGCACGCGAGAGAGTGCGTGCGGCTATTAAAAATTGCGGCTACGAATTTCCCGCCCGGCGACTAACGGTAAACCTCGCGCCGGCGGACATCAAAAAGGCCGGCAGTATGTTTGACCTGCCGATTGCCGTTTCCATTCTGCTTGCAACGGGAGAGGCAACGGGCGATGCGGCGGATTATGTGCTGATTGGCGAATTATCCCTTGCCGGCGAGCTTCGTCCGGTGCCGGGCGTTTTGCCGCTCGTCATGGGTGCGGTAATGGCGGGAAAGAAAAAGGTCATTGTACCGCATGAAAATGCAAAAGAGGGCGCACTTTGCGAAGACGCCGCCGTATATGGCGCCGGGAACTTGCGCGAGGTGCTCGAACATATCGAAGGGAAAAAGAGCCTTGAAAGAGAAACGGCCGACATCGGCGCACTTCTTTCCGGGGCGCACGACTTGGGGGGCGATTTTGCCGAGGTACGCGGTCAGGAAAGCGTGAAGCGCGCGCTGGAAATCGCGGCAGCCGGGGGCCATAATATTCTGATTGTCGGTTCGCCCGGCTCCGGGAAAAGTATGCTCGCAAAGCGCTTGCCGTCTATTTTGCCGCCGCTAACGGCTTCGGAAGCGCTGGAGGTAACGCGGATTCATAGCGTATGCGGAACGCTCCCGCCCGAGGCACCGCTGGTGGTAGCGCGTCCGTTCCGTGCGCCGCATCATAGCGCATCTACCGTGGGGCTTGCCGGCGGCGGGACATCGGTGCGGCCGGGTGAAATTTCGCTTGCCCACAGAGGTGTACTCTTTTTAGATGAGCTCCCCGAATTTCACCGCGATGCGATGGAGGTTTTGCGCCAGCCAATGGAAGACGGCAAAGTGACGGTCACGCGGGCTTCTGCCACGCTGACTTTTCCAAGCGATTTTATGCTGGTTGCGGCAATGAACCCTTGCCGCTGCGGCTATTATGGCGATAAAAAGCACCGTTGCCGCTGTACGGCGTCCTCGATTGCCCGCTACACCGGCCGCATCAGCGGACCGCTGCTTGATAGAATTGACATCCGGGTCGAGGCCGAGACGGTCACCTATTCCCAGCTTTCTGCCCCGCCGGCAGAAAAAAGTGCCGATATCCGGGCACGCGTTATCCGCGCGAGACAGCGGCAGGCGGCGCGGCTTGCTCCGCTAGGGCTTTTGTATAACGCCCAGCTTTCGGCAGATGTGGAAAAGCATTGTCTGCTTTCCGCCCCGGCCGCGGCAATGGCAAAGGAGGCGTTCTCCTCGCTCGATTTAAGCGCCAGAAGCTATACGCGCATTTTAAAGGTTGCCAGAACGATTGCCGACCTTGACGGCGCAGAAACGATTCAGGACTATCATCTAGGCGAGGCGTTTCGTTATCACAAAACAGGCAATCTTGTCGGATAAAGATGCAAAAGGGACTGTAAAAAACAATCGTTTTTACAGCCCCTTTTTTAGAGCAATTCATTTCTTTAAGTATCAAATCCTATTTGCTCATTATATTTTTCCCTTTTTGCGGTCTGGACTTTTTTACAGCCCCATTTTAAAGGGGATAGGAAAAATGTTTCAGAACAAGCAAATTGAGCCAAAGCCTTTGGCTTTGGGCTACCCGAAGGCGTACAGGGGTACGCCGAGAGGCGAAATTTGTTTGTAGCAAAAAGGCGCTTGAATGAAGAAAAATCGAAAGAATGAGATTTTTCAACACAAATTCATTTCTTTAAGTATCAAATCCTATTTGCTCATTATATGTTTCCCTTTTTGCGGTCTGGACTTTTTTTACATCCCCTTTTTTAAAAGAGGGGTTTACAAACCTTGGTTTTTATGGTATACTATATGTAATCTTTTAGAAAAGGAAGTGAGCTTGTGGACAGTTATCCCGGTCGATTATGTATGACTTTTTGGGCAGTTTACAGGCTTTTTCTGTGCTGCCCTATCCGGGTAGCAATCGGATAAAAGAAGGGCAGAAGCCTTTTTCTGTCCAGTCTTTTTCTTTTGCTGCCCAAATACAGAAAGGGTGGTTTTTTTATGCTCGAAACAATTTTAGACCTTTTATCGTCCCGCCGCTACGGCGCACTCCGTACGCTTTTGGCATCTGCTAACATCGTTGATATTGCGGAGCTTTTTGACGAACTTGACGAAAACGATTCGCTGCTTGTTTTTCGGCTTTTGCCAAAAGAAATGGCTGCCGATGTTTTCAGCTACATGGAAAAAGATGCGCAAAAGCACATCGTGGAAAGCATTACAGACCGCGAGCTTTCCGGCATCATTGAAAACCTTTTCCTCGACGATGCGGTTGACTTTATTGAAGAAATGCCGGCAAGCGTTGTCAAGCGCGTGCTCAAAAATGCAAATGGGGAGAAGCGGGCGCTCCTTAACCGGTTTTTAAATTATGCCGAGGATTCTGCCGGAAGTCTTATGACGATTGAGTTCGTCGGTTTGAAAAAGGAAATGACTGTGCAGGATGCGTTTGATACCATCCGGCGCACAGGGCCGGATAAAGAAACGATTTACACCTGCTATGTCATGAACGAAAACCGGAAGCTGGAAGGAATTGTTTCCGTTAAAACCTTGCTTTTAAGCGATAAAGACGCCAAAATTGCGTCCATTATGGATACGCAGGTCATTTTCGTTTCGACCGACGATGATAAAGAAGAAATTACCGCACTGTTCCAGAAATACGATTTTCTTTCGCTCCCGGTTGTCGACAGGGAACGGCGGCTCGTCGGCATTATCACAATTGACGATGCTGTAGAAGCGTTGCAGCAGGAAAACACGGAGGACTTTGAGCTGATGGCGGCGCTCACGCCTTCGGAAGAACCATACCTTAAGACCGGCGTTTTCGGGCATGCCCGCCGGCGCGTGTTCTGGCTTCTGCTTCTCATGCTTTCCTCGGCGCTTTCCGGCACGATTCTCACCACTTTTGAGGATGCGTTTAAGGTCATGCCGATTTTAGTTTCGTTTATCCCGATGCTGATGAACACGGGCGGTAACTGTGGTTCGCAGGCCTCCACGCTGATTATCCGCGGTCTTTCTCTTGGCGAAATTTCGGGGCGGGATACGCTTCGCGTCTGGTGGTGCGAGGCACGCGTGGCCGTGCTTTGCGGTATTGTTCTTTCCGCCGTAAACCTTCTGCGCATCTGGATTTTTGAAGGGGACCTCCTTTTAGGCCTCGTTGTAAGCGTCAGCCTTCTGGCAACCGTGGTGCTTGCAAAATCTGTTGGCTGTCTTTTGCCAATCGGTGCAAAGAAGCTTGGGATGGATCCCGCGATTATGGCATCGCCCATTATTACAACGATTGTCGATATTTGCGCGCTGGCGCTGTATTTTACGGTGGCAAAGTTTATGCTGCACCTTTAGGGCAATATCAAAAAAGCCATACAGTCCTTTTGGGGATTGTATGGCTTTTTTATTTAGTAGGTAGAAAGAAAACGGTGGCAAAACGCCTCGTCCGTTTCCATGCGGAAAAGCTTTGCGGCCGACATGGCGAAATAGAGCATCGGCGGAAAAAGCGGCTTTTGCATGCAAAACTTTCCGGGGAAGGTAAGGGTAATGCTTTCCCAAATTTTTGCCAGGTCATCTCCATGCGGTCCTTCGATATAAAGAGGACATGCCTCCTCATGAATATCCGCCAGAAGCGAAAGATACCCCTCGATAGCTTCCTTCGCAATTTCCAGCGATGCGGCGTCGCCCTCGTGACACCCCTTTTGCACCACGCGCACATAGGATAGCCGTTTTTCTTCGGAAAGCGTTTTAAAATACGCGTCTATTTCCTCGATTGGAAGTCCCACAGCCACCTCGAGAGCGTAGCGCAGATACCCGGTGCCGCTTTTGGCCCTTTGCATCGCTTTTCCCAAAACGAAAGTGCTTCCGAGCTTTGCGCTTCGCTCCACCTTTTTCGTAATCAGCGTGGTTTCTGCATCTATGCGAAGCACGGCGCCGCCTTCCTCCAGCTGACAGCCCCTTAAAAGGGCTTCTTTTTCTGTTTCCGTCTTTACGCGCCAGCTTTTGGGGCAAAGAATTTGCACACCGCCGAGATACGCGGCCACGCGCCCCTTCGGTAAGTTTTCAAAAAGCGGTTCCAAAAGGGCGCCTTCTCTTTTCCGGAGCACGACGCCATTTTCCGTGCAGAGAAGGCTCTCTATATTCTCTTTTTGTTTGACGAGCACAGCAATATATCGCATTATTCCCAAATCGGCACGGCTTCAAAATGAACCGCGTCTTCCCGAAGCGTAAAACGAACGCCACTCGTGTTAAGGCTATCTTCCAAAAGCGTCCTTGCGCCAATAGAGGCCCGGGACGCCACCGTAACGAAGCGAATGCCGTTTTTCTCCTTCATCTCCGTCTTTTCACCGGTGCTTATGATAAAAACATCTTTTCCGTTTCCGTGCAAGGTATCCGTAAGCATGTTTTCAAAAAGTTCGGCCTCCGCCGTATCCGGAAACGCTTCCAAAGGGGACGAAAGAAGGAAAAAGACATTTTTCGCCGCCGTTTCCTCGCAGATTTCCAGAATATACCGCCACTGCGCGGCATTTTGGGTTCGAATTCCGCTTTTGGAATCTATCGTGACAAACAGGCTGTTCTCCAGCGCCGTAGACGAAAATTTAGTAACGCCTATTGCCGCTTTGGACGCGTTTTCCCCAAAAGTATACACTATGTCCGCTTCCTCGGCTATGTGCGCAAGGCGCGCCGCCGTCAGGATATTGAGGAAGGTTTTTCCCTCCGGTGCACCCGGCAGAAGCAAAACGCTCGTACCCTCCTCCGGTTTTTTCTTTTCAAACGGCGTTGCCTTCGGCAAGGCCTCTATCGTACCAGTCCCTTTAATGCCTGCACATTCTGCATAAACGGTGCAGCTGCCGCTGTGTGCCGGATAGAAAATATTCCCCACGAAAGTGCCGTCGGGCGAGGAATAGGTAATAGGTTTATCGGCAATATATACAGGGTTATGATGCGCGTCATACGCCCCTAAATACAAATGCACCCCTTCGCCGGCAATTGCCCTTGTGGCAAAGTTTACCTCCAGCGTTTCCAGTTCGCCCTGCGGCCCTACAAATTTTACGCCAAGCGCCGTAGCCACAGCGCGCTCTCCGCCGGACGGAAGGTTGACAACGGAAAGCGTATCGCTTGCCCCTTCCCGTGCGACCATGGTTGTACTGCCGCCGCCATCAAGATTGATGGCATCCACCGCGCCGAGTTCTATCATGTAGTTTGCCAGTTCCGTTTGCGTCATGCCGGCCGTGGCAGTCTGACGCCCGTCCACTGTCACAAAAAGCAGCGTTTTTCCGTCTTCTTTGATGCCGGCGGCTGTGCGCGGATGTGTGCCGGCTATAACATTTGTAAACGCCGCCACTTTCCCGCCTGAAACAAGCACCGAGCCGCCGCCGATGGCCGTTTCCAGCTTCCCGAGGTCCGGCGTGAGCGTATAGGAAAGGGTGATTTCGTCGCCGGCCTTGAAATTATCGACAAGATAGGTGCTCGTTTCTGTGGAAATCGCTAGCACAAAGCCATTTTCCGGCACCTCGACGCCGTCCATATCCTGCCGCACTTCCAGCACCACACCGTCTTTTGCCACAAGCTCAGAAACGCCGTCGTGGCTGCCGGGCGTTTTTCCGCCCCAAGCATCGGTGTATAAAACCATCGACTGCATGGAATGGTACTTATTGATGTGCAGAATCTCCGCTGTATATCCTTCCGGACACTCGACAAAAAGCTGCATATCGAGATATGCGGTCAGAAATTCGCCTTCCTCCGTTTCCAAAAGCGCAGCAAGACCTGTGTCATGCGCCGGAGAAGAAATCACCTCGCCACCTTCTATGGTAAGCCCGAGCGGTGTGCCCTCCCAATTGAAGAAATCACCATTTATGGCCGCAACCATCCCGCTTTCTTCCGCCATTGCCTTCACCGTTTTCAGCTTCTGAATCCCGCGGCTGTCAAAAAGCGTGCAAATTTCCAGGTTTTCGTTTTCGGTGTCAATTTCCAGAATATTCGCACGATGCCAGCCGGTGTCAGAAAAGCGAACATCCTTTGTAAGCACCACACCCTCCGTGATAATGGTTTCCGTTTTTTTCGTCCAAATCTCTGCCGCGCTTCCTTGCATTTCCAAAAAAAGAACCGCCGCAAAAGCGAGCCAAATTTTTCGCATATCATTCTCTCCTTTGTAAACCGCCTCCGCCTGCGAAGGTAAAAAGCTTAAAAACGCCCATTTGAAAGGGCAAAATCCAGATGCTTTTATTATAGCACATTTCGAAAAAAAATAAAAGGACAAATCGCGAGTTCCCAAAAAATACTGCAAAAATTTTTGTTTTTTCCTCTCGGCTTTCAGAATTTTGTAAACCACCATTTTGCTAATAAAAACGCATTTCTTACTTTTCCACACATTTGCGGAATTTTGTGCGAAAACCATGTGGAAAATGTGGATAACTTCTTGGATAACTCTTTTAAACGCGCTTTTTGTGTGGAAAACTTTTTCCCCACCTCCAGTTTGCTTTTGTTTATTTTTTCCAATTGGTTTACATAATTCATGCGTAATTTTTTCCAAAAAAATCCAACTGACAAAAGAAGCGTTTTTTCGGCAAAGGAATCACAGGGCAGCGCGGCGAATATTCTTTTAACTGTAAAATTTTTCCAATTGGGAGGCTAGTATGGAACTCGTATGCAAAAAGACGGGCCGCGCACTGGTTGCCACGCTCCGCGGAGAGCTGGACCACCATAACGCTGCCTATGTACGCACGGAACTGGAGGACCGGTTTTCTTCCATCGGAATGCGAAACCTTATCTTCGACCTTTCCGAACTGCGCTTTATGGATAGCTCCGGTCTTGGCATTTTAATCGGCCGCTACAAAACGGTTGCAGCACTCGGCGGCCAGACCCGGATTGCCGCACCCACGAAAGAAGCGGACAGGCTGTTACGGCTCTCGGGGCTTGACAGAATTATCCCCATTTATGAAACGCTGGAGGCCGCAGAGGCAGGGCTATAGAAAGGAAAAACGCTATGAAAAACAAAATTAAGCTGATTATGGACGCGCGTTCCATAAACGAGGGATTCGCCCGCGCGGCGGCAGCCGCCTTTGCGGCACGGCTGGACCCCACTTTAGAGGAGCTCGCCGACATCAAAACGGCGATAAGCGAGGCCGTTACAAATGCCATTATCCATGGCTACGAAGGAAGAGAAGGGCGCGTTTGTCTGGAAATGGAAGCGGCAGGGCGGCTTTTGACCTTCACCATTCGCGACCGTGGCCGCGGAATTGCCGATGTGGAGAAGGCGATGCGTCCGCTTTATACCTCCAAACCGCACCTCGAGCGAAGCGGCATGGGCTTTACGGTGATGGAAAGCTTTATGGATAGCCTTTCCGTCATTTCAAAGGTGGACGAAGGGACGCGTGTGACAATGACCAAACGAATCCATGAATGACGCTACATACGCCGCCATCCGCGCCGCAAAGGCAGGGGACGCCGCGGCACTGGAGACACTTACGAAGGAAAACGCGCCGCTGATTCGCAGCATTACGAGCCGTTTCCGCGGACGCGGCACCGAGGACGAGGATTTGTTTCAGCTCGGCGCCATCGGCTTTATCAAGGCCGTTCGGGGCTTTGACACAACGCGCGGTCTTGCCCTTTCCACCTATGCGGTGCCGCTTATCATGGGCGAGGTGCGCCGCCATCTTCGGGACAACGGGATTTTAAAGGTCAGCCGCAGCATGCGCGAGCTTGCCGCTTCTGCTGCTTCCGTCACGCATACGCTGACCGGCAAAACCGGCGAAGTGCCATCTATTTCTATGGTTGCGGAAGCGCTCGGCGTCGAAGCCGAAACCCTTGCCGCCGCCCTTACGGCCGTGCAGCCGCCGGATTCCCTTTCCCGCCCGCTTGCAGACGGAGAAGGAAGCCTTGGAGACCTTCTTGTGGGAAGCGAGGATATTGCCGAGACGGCCGCCGATCGCCTGACGCTTCTGCAGCTTCTGGAGAGCGGTGGCGAGCTGGAGCGGCGCGTGATTTTTTATCGCTATTACAAGGATAAAACCCAGACGGAAACGGCAAAGCTTCTGGGGATTTCGCAGGTGCAGGTTTCCCGCGCAGAAAAAAAGGCGCTCACCCGCCTGCGCACGCTCTTAACCGGCGACGCATAAATTCATTGACAATCCGGCGTTTTTGTGATATACTCTTCCCGTGAGCAAGCCGGGCAATCGCGGCGAAGCCTTCATAGCTTCGGTGAGGAAAGTCCGAGCACCACAGGGCAAGGGTGCCAGATAACATCTGGTGGAGGCGACTCTAAGGATAGTGTAACAGAAAACAACCGCCGATTTTTCGGTAAGGATGGAAAGGCGAGGTAAGAGCTCACCGGCGGTATGGAGACATATCGGCCGTATAAACCCCACCCGGTGCAACACCAACCGGAGAGATAAGCTGGCCCGGCGCTTCTCCGACCGGTGGCTAAAGCCGTATAGCAATATGCGGCGTAGATAGATGATTGTCTAAGACAGAACTCGGCTTACAGACTTGCTCACACACTTGCAAACGATGCCGCAAAATGAGAGAATTTCATTTTGCGGTTTTTGCATGAAAAGGAGCTGTAAATTAACTGCGCGTTAATTTACAGCTCCTTTTTTGTGGTCTAGACTTTTTTAGGCGTGAATGCCCTGTGTTTCTGTTTCAGCCGCAAAATATGTCTCGTTTTCGTCCTCGTGTTTCGTCGCCAAAAGCGCCTTTTCCAGCACTTCGTCCATTGTGGAAACCGGAATGATTTCCACATGCTCCAAAACTTCCTTTCCAACCTCGTCTAAATCGCGCACATTTTCCTTTGGAATCAGCACGCGCTTTTTGCCGAGGCGATACGCCGCCAGAAGCTTTTCCCGGATGCCGCCTACGGGCAGCACCCGCCCGCGGAGCGTAACTTCGCCTGTCATTGCAATATCGCCGCATACGGCGCGGTGGGAAAGCGCAGAGGCAATCGCCGTCGTAATCGTAATGCCGGCAGATGGGCCATCTTTCGGCACGGCGCCCTCCGGCACATGCAGATGAATGTCCTTCGTCTTATAAAAATCAGGTGCAATGCCGAGCGCATCGGTGCGGGTGCGGATGTAGCTGATGGCAGCTTCAGCCGACTCCTTCATTACATCGCCAAGGCTTCCTGTAAGCTTCGTTTTTCCGCTTCCGTCCATTACGGCAACCTCTATGCGGAGCGTTTCGCCGCCAACGGCCGTCCACGCAAGGCCATGGGCTGTGCCAACCTCGTCCGTCCCCGTTTCCATATCGCGAATATATTTTGCCTTGCCCAGCATGCTTTCACAAGCGGCGGCCGTGACCACAATTTTTTCTTCGCCGCGCTCAATGCGTGCGGCAAGCCGCCGGCAAAGGCGTTCCAGTTCCCTTTGCAATTGCCGGACGCCCGCTTCACGCGTATAGCTTTGCAAAATGAATCGTACGGCATCTTTTCGCACAGAGATGCCGTGTCCGTCCAGCCCGTGTGCCTGCATCGCCGCCGGAAGCAAATGCCGCATCGCAATCTCCAGCTTTTCCGTTTCGGTATAGCCGGAAATTTCAATCACCTCCATGCGGTCATACAGCGGCGCGGGGATAGCATCCGCGCGGTTGGCGGTTGTAATAAACATCACATGCTCAAGAGGAAAGGGGACCTCCAGATAATGGTCGCGGAAGGTGTGGTTTTGCGCCGGATCCAGCACCTCTAAAAGCGCCGCCGACGGGTCGCCCTTGAAATCTGCCCCCATCTTGTCAATTTCATCGAGCAAAACGAGCGGATTTTCACTTCCGGCACGCCGCACGGCGTCCGCAATCCGCCCGGGCATCGAGCCGATATAGGTTTTGCGATGGCCGCGGATATCCGCCTCGTCATGCACGCCGCCGAGGGAAATCCGCACATAGTTTCGTCCGAGCGCCTCGGCCACAGAGCGGGCAATCGAGGTTTTTCCGACGCCGGGCGGGCCGACAAGACATAAAATCTGCCCCTTCATGTCTCCGGCCAGCTTCCGCACCGCGAGATATTCCATAATCCGTTCCTTGACTTTGGTAAGCCCAAAATGATCCCTTTCCAAAATGCGGGCAGCACGGCGCAGGTTCGTATTTTCAACCGTGCGAATCCCATACGGCATTTCAAGAAGCGTTTCCAGATAGGTATAGGTTACATTCGCCTCGGGGGACGACGGTGGCTGACGGCGTAGCTTCAAGAGCTCCCGCTCGGCCTTTTCCCGCACTTCGTCCGGCAGCGCGCGCGAATAGATTTTATTTTCAAAGGCCGCAAGCTCTTCATCATAATCATCGCCAAGCTCGCGAGAGATGACCTGCAGCTGTTCTCTTAAAAAGGCTTCCTTCCGGTGCTGCGCCAGATTTTCCTGCACCCGGGCGGTAATAGAGTTTTCCGTCTTTTGCACCAAAAGCTCGCCTTCCATAATATCAAGAAAAAGCCGGGCGCGCTGCGCCACATTTCTTTCCTCTAAAATGGCTTGCTTATCCTCGGCGCGGACGAAGAAATTAAATGCCAGAAAATCGAGATATTTCCCGAGGTCCGTTTCATTTTGTGCCACCTGATACACTTCTCGGCTCGCGCGGGGGTTAATGGAAAGATATTCGGAGAAAATACCATCGATAATGCGCCGTGTTGCTTCCTCTTCTTCCGGCTCTATCCCGCGGCGGATAGAGCGGCACTGCTGAACCGTGCAGGAAAGAAATTCGCCTTCGGTCTCTATGTCTGTGCGCCTTGCGCGGTATAAGCCTTCCACCAGAACGCGGACATGGTTTTGCGGCAAACGCAGAAGCTGACGGATTTTCGCGACCGTACCGACCTCGTAAATCCGCTTTTCGTCCGGCTCGTTTTCCGTTGCGTCCATTTGCGTGGCAAAAAAGGCAACTTGCCCGTTTTGCATGGCGGCCTCCAGCGCTTTTATGGATGGTTCTCTTGCTACATCAAAGTGCAAAATCGTATATGGGAAAATGACAATGCCCCGCACAGGGATAAGCGGCATCGTCAACAGTTGTTTTGGCATGCTATGTGCTCCTTTCCGTTGTCTTTTCTACAGTATAGCGCATTTCGGCCTATATTTCAAGTGTTTATGCAAAGTTCTGCGCTTTTTCGCGCATGTAATTTCAGGGAGGCGGGGGAACTGTGCCCATTTCAAATTGCATATAAAAAAGAGAAATCTGCTTTTTGCTGATTTCTCTTTTTATATCGGGAGTTCTTTTCGATTAGCGCTTTACGCGGGCATTCCCTTCCCAGATGCTCCAGACCTGCTCTTCGTCTGCCGGCTGTGCATAGTCGGTGAGGAAGGTTGTGGCCATCGCACCGCTGGCCCAGCCGAACTGAATCCATTTTTCCGGTGCCCACTGTTTCAGAATCGCATAGAGGAGACCGCCGACAAATCCATCGCCACCGCCGATGCGGTCGAGAACATGAATTTCGCGCGGTTCTACAACATGCCAGTTATCGCCTTCCAGCATGATGCCGCCCCACAGGTGGCAGTTTGTATGCACAACCTGCCGCAGCGTGGTTGCATACACCGAGGTGTTGGGGTACGCTTTCTTCACTTCCATAATCATGCCTTTGAAGGACTCAATCTTCGAGCCGATGTCCTTGCCGCCGGCTTCGGGGCCCTTCATACCGAGACAAAGCTGGAAATCTTCCTCATTGCCGATTAAGATATCCGAAACGCTTGCGATTTCTGCAAAGCTCTTTGCCAGCTCTTCTTCGCGGTTAATCCAGAAGGAAGCGCGGTAATTTAAGTCAAAGGAAATCAGCGTGCCATACTTTTTCGCCGCACGCGCAAGTTCCAGACAGAAGGTAGTCGTATCAGGAGAAAGCGCCGCAATCAGGCCGGAAAGGTGCAGAATCTGCACGCCCTCTTCGCCGAAAATGCGCTCCAAATCAAAATCTTTAATGTTCAGCGTTCTGCCGACTTCGCCGGCTCTGTCGTTTTGTACGCGCGGGCCGCGGGAGCCGTAGCCGCTGTCTGCAATATTAAACTGGTGCCGGTATCCCCACGGGCCGCCCTGTTCCACTTCCTTGCCCTCATAGGCCATGTGGCGGGCAGAGAGATTGCTCTTGATAAACTGTGCAATCGGGCTTCCCTTTACGAAGGTTGTGAGAACCTTTACGGGGAGGCCGAGATAGGACGAGACGCTTGCAACATTGGTTTCTGCGCTTGTTGCCTGCATCACAAACCGGTCGCTCGCGTTTACCGGCTGGCCGTTTTCCGGCGTGATTCTGACGCCCATGCTGGTAGGAACGACTAAGGACCACTTGCAGTTTTCTTTTAGTTTCATGCTCATTTTAAATACCTCTCTTTATATAATTTATAAAATTTTTCGTAAGAAGGATTGGGTGCGCGGATTCTTCGGCTTTGAAAAGACCTCCTCGGGCGTTCCCTTTTCCACCACAGCCCCTTCGTCCATAAACACCACCGTGTCGGCAACCTCGCGGGCAAAACCCATCTCATGCGTAACAATGACCATCGTCATGCCCTCACGGGCAAGCTGCTTCATAACATCGAGCACCTCGCCGACCATTTCCGGATCGAGCGCACTCGTCGGCTCGTCAAAGAGCATCACATCGGGATTCATGCAAAGCGCGCGCACAATGGCGATGCGTTGCTTCTGCCCGCCGGAAAGCTGAGAGGGATAGGCCGCCGCGCGGTCCTGAAGGCCAACGCGGGCAAGAAGCGCTCTGGCCTTTTCCTCGGCCTCTGCCTGCGGCATTTTTAAAAGTTTTGTCGGTGCCAGCGTCATGTTGCGAAGCACGGTATAGTGCGGAAACAGGTTGAACTGCTGAAACACCATGCCCATTTTCCGGCGCATCCGGTTAATGTCGACCTTATGGTCGGTAATGTCGGTGTTCTCAAAATAAATGTGCCCGCCCGTCGGCTCCTCTAAAAGGTTGAGAGAGCGAAGGAAGGTGGATTTCCCGCTTCCGGAAGGGCCGATAATCACGACAACCTCTCCGCGGTGGATTTCCATGTCCACCTCATTTAAGGCATGAATGGTGCCCTTAAAGCATTTTGAAAGCTTTTCGGTGCGGATAATCACTTCGCCTTTATCTTTCACTACTACGCAGCCTCCTTTCGAGAAGCGTTACAAGATGCTGCAGCGTGAGCACCATCACGAGATAAATGACGGCCACGCAAATCAGCGGCATAAAGGCGCTGTAGGTTGCCGCCCGGATTGCGTTCCCGGCATACATTAAATCGCCAAGCCCGATATAGAAGGCGATGGAGGTTTCCTTAAGGAGTACAACAAACTCATTGGCAAGTGCCGGCAAAACGGCTTTAAACGCCTGCGGGAATACGATGTAGAGCATTGTGGGCATATAGCCAAAGCCAAGGCTTCGCCCGGCCTCCATCTGGCCATCGTCAACGCTCATGATACCGCCGCGGACGATTTCCGCCACATACGCGCCGGAATTGAGACCGAAGCAGATAACGGCAGCCAAAAATTTGTCCACCCCAAGCGGCATGAAGATGACGAAATAAATAATCATAATCTGCACCACGACGGGCGTGCCGCGGATGACGGTAAGATACACACGGCAAACTCTGTCAAAAAGCCGAAGGAGAAGCCCGTGCCGCGTTGTTTTAAGATATGTGCACCGCACAAACGCCACTAAAAATCCGAGCACAATCCCTATAAGAAGTGCAAATACCGTAAGCTTTATCGTAACCCATAGCCCGGTGAAAATGGTTTTCCACCTTCCGGATTCAATAAAGTTACGCGTAAAATCTTTTTTAAGGCTGTTCCAAAAGGCACCGAGTGGCGTGGCCGTGTCCGGCTTTGCGTTTTGACGGAGCTCTATACATTGCAGAAAGCCTTTTTTTAGGTTTGCGGAAGAGACCGGCTTTTCAGTGCGTTCGCCATTTGGCGAAACAATAACCGTTGTATTTTTTTCGGCAATATCCTTTCCAATATCTGCAATGCCGCCGTAAACGAGGTTTACCGCCGCATCACTCGCGTAAAGTGCAAGGCCGTTCTTCGTATCGTAGAGATAAATTTCGCCCGCTGCCTCTTTTTCCGGCGCCGTAGCCAGAAGGGAAAGGAGCATCGGCTCAAATTCCAGCTTGAAATCCAGGGCAGACTTGAACATCGTGCCGTTTTTCTTCTTCTCGTCAGCCGACAAAAACGCATCATACTCCGGGCTTATCGCCGCATGAATATCCAGCGTTTTGACGCTGCAAGTCAGCACAATATCCTTTTCCTCGCCGTAGCGGATGTCCGTAACCGAAATGGTGCTTCTTTCGGCCACCGCTTGCATGACCTTCGAGACGGCAATATTGTCCATTTCCGTATTGACAAACTGCTCCGCTTCTTCAAGAGAAAGCGTGCGTGCTTTCGTTTCATTTTGCAGTGCCGTAAAAACGCCGCATGCGGCAAGCACCAAAAGGCAGAGAACAAGCCCTATCGTAATGATTCTTTTCTTGCGCATAGTTTTCTCCTTCATTTGCAGACTTTTAAGCCCTTATGGAAACGGCAAATCCTTTGCCTCTTGCATAAAAGCTAAAAAGCACTAAACCGAAAAAAGTGCCCTGCCCGGCATCCGCAAAGGGATGCCGGGCGGAGCAAACGCCCAAAGGAGCCTTTCATTCAGGTTCTTACTCTGCTTTGATATATTTTGCGATGATGTTGTCAATCGTGCCATCGCTTGTCAGCTTTTCGAGCGCCTTGTTGATATCAGCAAGCAATGTGCCATTTTCCTTCTTGATGGCAATTGCATAGTCCTCAACGGCATATTCTGTTTCCAGAATCTTCAGGCCTTCGTTTTCCTTCACGAATGCCTTTGCCGGCTCGTTGTCAATGATAACGGCGTCTACATCGCCACCCTTTAAGGCGATAACCGCATCAGCGCCCTTGCCGTAGCTTGTTACATTTTCCTCGCCGTAGTCATCCTTCGAATACATGTCGCCGGTGGTGCCGAGCTGGGTACCGATTTTCTTGCCTTCAAGGTCGTCCAGCGTGGCAATTGCGGAATCTTCGGGGACGATAACAACCTGTACGCCTGTGGCGTAGCTGGCAGAAAAGTCAACCTCTTCCTTGCGTTCGTCCGTCACGGTCATGCCGGCCATACCGAAATCAACTTCGCCCTGCTGTACGGAAGCGATAATGGAATCAAATTCCATATCTACAACCTCAAGTGTTGTGCCGAGCTCTTTTGCAATTGCTTCTGCAATTTCCACATCGATGCCGACAAATGCTTCGCCCTCTTTGTATTCATACGGCGGGAACGCAGCGTTTGTGCCCATCTTCAGGGGTGTTGCCGTTTCCTTCTGGCAAGCCACAAAGGAAAATGCCATTACCAGAGCCAATAAAAATAATAATGTTTTTTTCATGGTTTCTACCTCCAGAAAATTTTTTAATCGCCTATATTATACCGCGTCTGCATGGAAATTGCAAGCTTTTTTAGAAATTTGTGGATTTTTATATCCCGTGCGTTTCTCCTGAAAATTCCTCCGGTCCCTTTGGGACAACATACACCGTATGCTGCTTTTCATACAGTACCATACCGGGGCGGGCGCCTGAAGGCTTCCACACATGTTTTGCGCGGGTATAGTCCACCGGCACCTGTGCGCTTTCCCGTGCACTGCTGTGCCACGCGGCAAGCTCTGCCGCACGCCGCACGACGCTGTCCGGCGCCTCGCGGTGCTGTGTGCGAATCAGCACATGGGAACCGGGGTGCTCCTTCGTATGCAGCCAGATGTCCTCGGCGCGGGAAAGACGGAGCGTAACGAAATCGTTTTGCCGGTTGTTTCGGCCGACTAAGACGGAAAAGCCCTCAATCTCGTACTCCAGCGGCGCCGCCGGCGCCTCCTTCTGCTTTTTGCCGCGCGTCTCGCTTTTGATGTAGCCGCCCGACGAAAGCTCCTGCCGGATTTCCATAAGTGCCGCCTCATCCTCCGCGCGCGCAATCGATTCAAGCACCGACGCCATATACTGCGCCTCTGCTTCGGCTTTTTTCAGCTCCTCCCGCACCACGACGGCGGCCGTCTTCATCTTGCGGTACTTTTTAAAATACGCCTCGGCATTTTGCGCGGGTGTTTTAGCACAGTCAAGCGGAATGGTTACCGGTGCCATGTCCGCATAAAAATTTTCGAGCGTAATCTGCCGCATCCCCGTTTCGGCGCGGTAGAGATTCGCATAGAGAAGCTCCCCGTATATCCGGCTTTCTTCCATTGTTTCCGTATCGGAAAGCGTTGCGAGGTGAATCCCGATTTTCTTTTGAGCGCGTTCCAAAAGTGCCGTTACGCGTTTTTTAAGCGTTGCACTCTTTTGCCGCATCCGGTCGGACCTATCGCGCTTTTCATAAAACCGCTCTAAAATGCGAGAAAAAGTTTCTTCGGTTTCTATCTGCAAAAGTCCTTTTGCCGCATAAGGGACATACGCCGTAAAATCCACCGTTTCGCCCTCGGGCGAAAGGAGAAGGGAAGGCGAAAAATCCTCCCGCCGCACTGCATCAAAAAATGCGGCAAAGCTCTCGGCAATTTTTTCTTCGTTTCCGCCGACCATTGCATCCTCGTTGCATGTGGCCCGCGCCGCAATCGAACGCGCAGCCATAGGGCTAATGCCGCGAAAAAGCGTTGTGAGGGCTTTCGGTGCGGTAGAAAGCACCATATCGGAAAGAAGCCTTATGCAGGTTTCCCTGTCGACGGAAAGCGGATTCGTTTTGTCCTGCAGGGGCGGCGGTGCGTAGGGAAGCCCCGGCAGAATGCTGCGGCCGGCCGTAAGGTCTGTGTGATGTGCCGCCTCAATAATTTTCCCCTTCGCGTCGGTCAGAATAATATTCGGGTTTCGGCCGGCAAATTCGGCATAGAGTATCCGCTCGGTTTTGTCGCCCAGCTCATTATAGGTGCTGACGGTGATGCGGATCAGCCGCTCAAAATCCGGCTGACATATCTCCATAATCTTTCCGCCGGAAAGGTGTTTGCGAAGAAGCATGCAAAAAAGCGGTGCCTCGGCCGGGTTTTTCTTCCGCACCTCAGTAATATGGATCCGCGGATTTGCATGGCCGGCACTGATTAAAAGGCGTAGATTTTCCCGCGGCGTTCGAACCGCCAGAATAATTTCGTCCTTTTCCGGCTGATAAATTTTGTCAATGCGCCCGTCACGAAGCCGCGTACGCAGTTCTGCGGCCATACAGGCAATCGCCGTAGCATCCAGTGGCATATTCGTTCCCCTTTTTTCTGCGCGCAGGCAAGCGCTTCTCAAAAAATATCCTGCAATTTATATTGTATATAAATCGCAGGATATTGTCAACCTGTTTTTTCGTTACGCTTTCGAAATGCGCGCGGTGCTGGCGCGTCTATCTTTCATTATTTTGCGGTGTATCCGCCGTCGATTTCAATGGATGAGCCGGTAATGTAGGCCGACGCATCGGATGCCAAAAATACAATTGCGCCTTTAACATCCGTTTCGTTTGCCATTCTGTTTAAGAAGGTTTTGGCGCTGTAACGCTTTACAAATTCTTCGGGCTGGTTATTAAAGAAACCGCCTAAATTCAGCACATTACAACAGATATTGTATTTTCCGTAACGGCTTGCCAGAAACTTCGTGTAGTTGTGCATGCCGCCCTTGTGGAAGAAATAATCGCCTGCAAAGTCGGTGCTCATCTCCGTATCTTTGTAAAGCTCGTAGTCCGGACCTAAAATGCCCATATAAGAGCCGATATTGATAATTCTGCCGCCGCCGTTTTCGGCCATGTGGTCCCCAAACGCGCGGGAAATAATCATAAGTCCCGTGGCGTTTACATGCATGCTTTTATCAAAGAGGTCATTGTCGCCATAATAGCCCTGCGTGCACCGCAGAACGGAATTGTTGACTAATATGCTGACTTTGTCGCCATTTTTTGTGATTTCGTTTAAAAAGCGTTCCACGCTTGCCTGGTCGCTCTGGTCTACCTGTCCGCCGTAAACCGCATAGCCCCTTTCGCGCATTTCCGCGGCATATTTTTCGTTTGCTTCGAGTGTTCTCGACGCTGTATATACCTTCGCGCCCGCCTCGGCAAGCGCCTCCACGATTTGTCTGCCGTACAGGCCGCTGCCGCCGGTAACAACCGCAACTTTTCCATCCAGTCTGAAACTATCTAAAATATTCATCGTACACCCCTCTTAAAGTTTCTGTATGCCTTCTACCAGTTCCTTATAGTATGCGCCGAGTGCCACAACATCCGCCCCCATGCTGATAAAGTTATAGCCTTCGTCCATCAAAGCCTTCCCATTGCCGAGCCCACCGACAACGCCGGCAATTTTGCCGTGCTTCCGTGCCGTGGCCGCAACAAGCTTCCGCGTTTTTGTAAGCGTTTCATCGCCGAACTGGCACGGTTTTCCGATGCCCTGGCTAAAATCGGCGGGGCCGAAGAAAATCATGTCAATGCCGGGAAGCGCGCAAATTTCTTCGAGTTCCGGAAGCGGCTCGGGGTCTTCAATCTGAATGACCGTAAAGCGTTCTTCGTTTGCCTCTTTTATGTAGTCAAGCGCATCGACAAGACAGTATTTCCCGTCGGCATTGCCGCCGTCAAGCGGTCTTCGGCCAATGGGGTGAAATTTTGTGTAGTACACAACCTGCTTTGCATCGGCAAGACTCATCACATGCGGAACCATAATGCCCGTGGAATCCGCCTCGAGCGGCCGTATAACATCTGAATACCCGCCCGCTCTTGACACTCTTGTCAGCACATCGCAATCATAAATTTTGGCGGCTCTTATCATATTTTCGATTTCCGCATAATCCGACGGCACATGCTCCATATCCACCCAGATGCAGTCAATCCCGCTCATAGCCGCAATTTCTGCAACGCGCGGGTCGCACAGATTCAGCTTTGTGCAAAATGCAGTTTCGCCATTTCTGATTTTCCGCAGAACTTTACTCTTTCGCATATTCACTTCGCTTCTACCTCTTTTCTGATTTCGTCGAGCATGACGCGCCTGCCACCTTCGTTGCGGCTGCGGATGCCGGCAATAATAATTTCCATAAGCTCTATTGTTTCTTCAAACGGATAGGGACGAACGCCTGTTTCCAGATATTCCACAAATTCATCCAGCTGCTTGTGGAACGCATAATAGCTGTCTTGCAGCGACGCAACCGCGCTTCCGGCCGTTCCCACTAATTTCAGGGGGGATGCGGCCATGTCATAAATCAAGGCGAGGTTTACATCGATGCCGTCTTTATGCACAAGGTGCACAATATTATTATTTTCGCCACCGGTGTTCTGCACCGAAACATACCCGGGACCCGTAATTCTATATACAGGCTCAAGAGCGTGGATGCCGTACCGCTCCCAGCTTTTATTCATGGTCATATTGATATAGCGAAGCTTTCCGAGCTCGTTTGTCGACGCAAAGTACGGCATATATTCCTTTGTATACCGGAGAGAGCTTGACGACATGATTTTCGCGCCGTCTTTTACCCACCCTATAAAGGTTTTCAAATCCTCGACATTGTCTGCAAGCGGTTTATCGACAAACACGGGAAGCCCCGCCTTTACGAACGGCTCTGCACGCCACACATGCTCCCAGCCCTTGTCGGTACCGATAATAACGGCATCGACCTCGCCGATAACATCTTCAGGTTTGTCAACAATATTCGGAATCAGCGAAGCTTTCGACACCTTCTTCGCGTCCTCTTTATCATCCGTCCAGATGTGCGTGATTTTTGCGCCTCTAACACCGAAATTCTCCGGCGGCTCTTTTTCGAGATACCGCGGAATTACGGGGTATCCGCAATCCTCCATCGCTTCTTTGTTGTAACCGTTGAACATTGCACTCCACGAATAGGGGTGGCCGTTTCCGTCTACCATTCCAAGCATTGCAATTTTAAATTCTTTCATGTTACACCCTCCTTTGGAAATATGATAATATAACGCCCGAAAAAAAACAATACTCTCATGGAGCCACTTTTTTTGGAAATGTCCCTTTTTTGCAGTTTTTTGTTGATTTTTTCAAAAAATTTCAGTATACTAAGGAAAAGGAGGTGCTCATATGCTGCAAATTGTACAAAAGAACCTGAAATTTAAGTTGGACGGCTTTTCTGTAAGCGCCAGTGTAGATCATCTTATCCGTGCCGACGACATGCCGTCCGATATTCTGATGCAGAATTTTCATTACCACGCCATCTACGAGCTTTTTATCGTGGAAGAAAGCCCGCTGACTGTGTATACAGAATCGGGCACCGCGATTTATCGCAGCGGTATCGTCTGCATTCCGCCCTTTTTAAAACACCGCACTAAGCGAAAGTGCGGCATCCGGATTTTGTTTTCTCTGGATAAGAACACCACAAGCGGCGATTTTGCAAAATTTATGCACGCCACCTTTTCGGCCCAAGCGCCAGTTATTTTGCAGACAAATACGGCGCTTTCGTTTTATGCCGCACAGCTCGCCTCCATTTTAAGTCTGGATACACGCGCTGCAAATGAAATTGCGTCCTCGCTTGTCCGTCTTATTTTTTACAGTATTTTCTCCGGCAATTACGAACTAAAAAATGCGCCGAGCAAGGAAGCCTTCCTTGCGACAAACGAAAGCTATTTATCGCGCATTGATGTTATGATTGATTCGTTTGCAGAGAACATCAACCTCCAACTGGTGGCAGACCGCCTGGGGCTGAGCACGAAGCAAGCCTCAAGAATCATTAAAAAGAACTATAAAAAACCGCTTTCCCAGCTTTTGTGCGAAAAGCGCCTTTCCGTCGCTGCGGAGCTTCTTCTCCGGAGCGACAAAACGATTCTGGAGATTGTTGACTTTGTCCATTTTCCGTCCGAAAGCTATTTTTACCGCAAATTCAAAGAAGCCTTTGGCTGTACGCCGCTGGCGTATAGGAAACAAAACCGTCTGTAAACTTTTGCGCTGCGAAAGAAAAGCCGGCGTGCCCTTTGGCACGCCGGCTTTCTTTTTGTTATTCTTATTTTACGAGATCCTTCAGCGCCTTGCCGGCCTTAAATACCGGAACATTGGCGGCAGGAATCTGCACCGTGGCACCGGTTTGCGGGTTTTTGCCCGTGCGAGCGGCGCGTGTGCGCGTTTCGAATGCGCCGAAACCAATCAGCTGCACCTTTTCACCGCTTTTTAATGCCTCGGTAATCGTGGCGATTGCTGCGCCAACGGCCTTTTCCGCGTCCTTCTTGGACAGCTCTGCCTTGGCAGCAACTGCCGAAATGAGTTCTGCTTTATTCACATCTTTCACTCCTTCCGTTTCCTAGCATGTTCCCATTGTATCACTCCGGAACCGGAATTTCAAGCTTTTTGTGAAAAAATGTTAGTTTTTTGGGGATTTTTTCTCTTATTTCTGTGCGTTTAGATAAGCGGCTCTGCCTTCTTCGTAGAGATTTCTGCCGGTGCTATCAATAATGACAACGAGCGGCATATCCTCAACATAAAGCTTTCTTAGCGCTTCGGCGCCCAAATCCTCATAGGCAATAAGCTCCGCGCTTTTGATGCACTTTGCCAGCAGTGCGCCCGCGCCGCCGATGGCGCCAAAATATACGCCGTCATTCTCCTTCATCGCCTCTACGACCTCAGGGAGCCGTGCACCCTTTCCAATCATACCGCGTGCGCCGACGCGCATCATGGTAGGCGCATAGGCGTCCATTCTTCCGCTTGTCGTAGGGCCTGCCGAGCCGATGACCTGTCCCGGCTTTGCCGGCGTAGGACCTACATAATAGATGGTCGCATCCTGCGGGTCAAACGGCAATTTCTCGCCGCGAGAGAGTGCCTCGCACATTCTTTTGTGGCCCGCGTCACGCGAGGTATAAATTGTACCGGTAAGAAGCACCTCATCGCCGGCCTTTAAGGTTTTTGCAAGCTCTCTTGTCAGCGGCAGGGTTATTTTTCTCGCCATTTTAAAGCACCTCCGTCTTGTGTCTTGTCACATGGCAGTTGATATTCACTGCGCACGGCATGCCGGCAATATGCGTCGGCATCGTTTCGATATTGAGCCCAATAGCTGTCGTTTTGCCACCAAAGCCCTGCGGGCCTATGCCGAGCCGGTTGATTTTTTCGAGCATTTCCTTCTCAAGGTCGGCATAATACGGGTCGGGATGCGCGGAATCAATCGGCCGCATCAGCGCTTTTTTCGCAAGAAGCGCCGCTTTGTCAAAGGTGCCGCCAATGCCAACGCCCACCACCATAGGCGGACAGGGATTCGGCCCCGCCGTTTCCACAACCTCCAGAATAAAGTCCTTGATGCCTTCAATGCCATGCGAGGGCTTGAACATCCGGATCTGGCTCATGTTTTCACTGCCGAAGCCCTTGGGACCTACGGTAATTTTCACTTTTTCGCCCGGAACAATTTCCGTATAAATCATAGCGGGGGTGTTGTCGCCGGTGTTGCCGCGGCGCACCGGGTCCTTCACAACGGATTTCCGGAGATACCCCTTGTCATAGCCGCGACGCACGCCCTCATGAATAGCCTCGGAAAGGTCGCCACCCACAAAGTGCACATCCTGCCCGATTTCAAGGAATACACACGCCATACCGGTGTCCTGGCAAATCGGCACATTTTCGCGGTCCGCAATCTCATAGTTTTCGATGATGTTATCGAGAACGCCTTTTGCAATCTCGCCGTCCTCACACGCCCGGCATCCCTTAATGGCGCATTTTACATCTTCCGGAAGATGGTTATTTGCATCGATGCAAAGCTTTTCAACTGTATCGGTAATACAGCTTACATGAATTTCACGCATAACAATTCTCCTTTAGAATAAGATGATTAAAAACTGCGATATCAAAACAACGGCAATCAGCGCAATCGGATAGGTCGCTGCGTATGCCGCCGCAACCTCTTCCGTACCGGCGGTATTGATAAGCGTGCCGAGTGCGGGTGTGCTCGTCATGCCGCCTGTAAGCGACCCCAGATTATTGAGGAGGGATAGGCGAAGCACATATTTTGCAAAGAAAAAGCCGATAATCATAGGCACAGTTGTCATAATGATGCCGTACACAAAGTACATCGCGTCAAAGTTAGCAACAAAATCCGCGCCGCCCGGGATTCCGGCGCCTACAAGGAAGAGAACAAGCCCCAGCTCGCGCAGAAGCTTTAAGGTAGACTGCTCCGGCATAAGGCTGAGTTTGCCTATCTTTCCGAAATGGCCGAGCAAGAGTGCAACCAAAAGGCAGCCGCCCGTTGTCGTCAGCGAAAAACAGGTGCCGGAAAGGCCTGCAGATGAAAGCGGGATTTTAATTTTCCCGATTACCATGCCTAAAATGGCAGCGAGTGAAAATGCCGCAAAGCCGTGGCCGTCGAGCGAGAGAAGTTTCTTTTCTGTCTTTTTCGCATCCACCACGCCGACGCTCGTAATTTTGGCGCGCTCGGCTGCCATATCAGCCTTCGTCAGCTTCGGAATGAGCTGCACGAAAAGCACAACGCCGATAACGCCGAATATGTAGGCAATTCCGTGGCCGACAGAAACGAGGCTTGTAAATTCTTCTGCCACCGTGGCCTTCGCCGCGGAAAAGGCAGGCGTTGAGGTGAGCGAGCCGGACATAAGACCGACAATCATCGCCACAAAGCCCTCGCGACTTTCGATAGAAGCACCATAGCCGATTGCATCACCGATATAAATGCAGGCGATTGCAGAAAGCCCACCGGCCAAAATAACGATAAAGCCGAGAAGAACATAGGACTTAAAGTTTTTCTTCATATTGCCGAAGAATTTCGGACCGGCAATAAAACCGACTGAGGTTACGAATAAAACAAGGCCGAGCGTTTCAATAATTTCCAGCGCCTTGTCAACAAACGAAACTGCCGCATCGCCCAAAAGAAGCTGATTTTCCAGCGGTGCAAAGCCGAGCGCACCAAATAAAAGTGCCACCACAAACACACCCGCATCGCCGAGCGATACGCCGCGCACCGTAATCCGGCCGAGTGCGTAGCCGCCAAACAGAATTGCAAATACGCAAAACATCAGAAAGGTAATTCCGGTTACGGGAATTACGCCGCCAAATAATGTCATGACAAATCTCCTTTTTTACATACCTTTGGGGCTATGGCAAATCTTTCCATTTGCCGTAGCCCCACCGTTTTCTTTTTATCGTTCGTGCCGTGCGTAATTCGGAAGGAGCATCGGCGACATTCCCTCTTCATGAAGGCCCGCCTTCTCCAGTTCGTCCGCATACGCAGCTACATGGTCAAGATTTGCGCTTCCGAGCACCGTTTCCTTCGCGCGCGCGGCCGCGGCCTTGCCCGCGTTTCTGCCGAACACGATAATATCGAGAAGGGAGTTTCCCATCAGGCGGTTTCTGCCGTGAATACCGCCAACGGCTTCGCCGGCCACAAGCAAGTTCGGAATAGCCTTCGTAAAGCCATCGCCGCCGATTTCAAGCCCGCCGTTCTGATAGTGCAGCGTCGGATAAACAAGAATCGGCACTTTGCGCATATCAATGTCGTAGTTAAGATACATACGGAACATTGCCGGGATTCTCTTTTCAATTGTGCCCGGGCCGCCAATCATTTCAATCATCGGCGTGTCCAGCCATACGCCGCTGCCGAGTGGTGTTTCTACGCCTCGGCCCTCGGCGCATTCACGAATAATCGCGGATGCGGAAACATCTCTTGTTTCCAGCGGATGCGCATACGCTTCCCCGTCGCGGTTTACGAGCATCGCCCCGAGCGAGCGGACCTTTTCCGTTACGAGCGCGCCGAAAATCTGTGAGGGATAAGCAACGCCCGTAGGATGATACTGAATCGTATCCTGGTAAAGAAGCGGTGCACCGGCACGGTAGCCTAAAATGAGGCCATCGGCGGTGGCGCCGTAATGGTTCGAGGTGGGGAAGTTCTGGTAATGGAGTCTGCCGGCGCCGCCGGTTGCAATCACAACGGTTTTGGCGCGGGCCACTAAATAATCTCCGGTTTCCATATTCATAAGAACCGCACCGGCTACCTGTCCCTTGTCGTCCTTCAGAAGTTCAACGGCAGAGGTAAATTCCACCACCGGAATGCCACGGTTGATAACCTCGTCCCGGAGCGTACGCATAATTTCTGCGCCGGAATAGTCCTTGCACGCGTGCATTCTCTTGCGGCTTGTGCCGCCGCCGTGTGTTGTGACCATGCGGCCGTCGGCGTCCTTGTCGAACATAACACCGAGGTCGTTAAGCCAGCGAATGGCATCAGGTGCCTCCATAACGAGGCGACGAAGAAGCTCTGGACGCGCCGCAAAGTGGCCGCCGCCGAACGCATCGAGATAATGCTGCACCGGCGAATCGTTTTCCTTGTCGGCCGCCTGAATGCCGCCTTCCGCCATCATGGTGTTGGCATCGCCGATGCGAAGCTTTGTGACAATCATCACGCTCGCGCCGGCCTCATGGGCTTCAATCGCCGCAGAAGACCCGGCACCGCCGCCGCCAATCACCAGCACATCTACATCGTAATCGATTTTGGTAATATCAATGTCCTCGCCTAAAATACGGCTGTTCGAGTGAAGAAGCTGTGCAAGCTCCTTCGGGGCTTTCTGGCCTTTATTGGGGCCAATCTGTATCGTATCAAACCCATCTTGGCGATAGTCAGGATGGAAAGCCTTCAGCAGGGTATCCTTCTCTTCCGCCGTCATTCTTCTCGGCTCCGTTTTCATACGCGCTTCGCGTGTGGCTTCCACCTTTTTGATGGATGCAAGCATTTCTGCAGTAAACATGGCTTTCCCTCCTTATTTCTCAATCTCTCTTGTATTATAAAGCTCTTGCATTTCGCTAATCGGCTTTGCCATAACCTTTTCAATCAGCTCGTCATACGCGCCCTCGTTAATTTCGGCAACGCGTGCAGTAAGGTGCTCTGTCTTCGGAGCAATATATTTACCGACAAGGCGACGGGAAAGAAGACCAACCATCGGATGAGAAATGCCGGCCGGGCAACGAACCGAGCAGCAACCGCAGCTTACGCAGTCAAACGATTCCTCGGCACACTTTTCAAATTCGCCGCGCTGGGCGTAGGCGATATACTGCATAACATTCAGGCTCTGCGTACACGCCTTCGTGCAGGCATTACAGCCGATGCAGCTGTAAATTTCCGGATACAGCTCCATCATCACGCGCTGTTCGGGACGGATTTCCTTAATATCATAGGTTCTCTTATCGGTCGGGAAGAACGGGATGCTTGCAACATACATGCCCTCCTGCACCTGCGTTTGGCACGCGAGACAGGTTTTCAGCTCGTTTTTCCCCTTTATCCGGTAAATCGTTGCGCACGCGCCGCAAAATCCGTGGCGGCAGCCGCAGCCTCTCTTAAGCGTATAGCCCGCATATTCCATAGCCGTCATAATGGTAAGGTCGCCGGGTACGCTATACTTTTTACCGAAAAAATATACATTTACCATATTTTCCATCGTTTCTGGCTCCTCTCTTAATACTCGCTTGGCATTTCATCTATTTCATCGCAGCGGAACACCGGCCCGTCCTTGCAGACATATTTAGAGCCAATATTGCATCTGCCGCATTTGCCGACGCCGCACTTCATACGAAGCTCCAATGTGGTATAGACCTGCTCCTTGGAAAATCCCATTTCCATAAGCCCCGCAAGCACAAATTTAATCATAATCGGCGGCCCGCAAAGGAGAGCCGTTTTGTCGGTCGAAAAGCCGATTTCCTTAAGGTACGCCGGCACAAAGCCCACATGGCCGTCCCAGCCTTCCTGTTCCCGGTCAATCGTCAGATAAACATTTACGCCCTCCGTCTTTTCCCAAACCTCGCGGATTTCCTTCAGCTGTACAAGGTCATCTGCCGAGCGGGAACCGTAGAGGATATCCACTGTTCCATAATCCGCGCGATTGTCAAGTACATAGTTAATTACAGAGCGAAGCGGTGCAAGGCCGATACCGCCGGCAATAAACAGAAGGTTTTTCCCCTTCAGCTCCGTTTCGACCGGGAAATGATTGCCGTACGGCCCGCGGACGGTAATCTCGTCTCCGACCGAAAGGCTATGGAGATAATCTGTAAGCTCGCCGCATTTTTTGATGCTGAATTCCTGAAACTCCAAATTTGTGGGCGAGGAGGTAATCGAGAACATCGCCTCACTCACGCCCGGCGCACAAAGCATTGCGCATTGGCCAGGCATGTGTTCAAAAAGCTTCCCGCCGCCCGGCGCATTGACGCGGAAGGTCTTAACATCCGGCGTTTCCTGCCGGATATCCGTAATGATGCCTACTTTCGGAATCAGCGTATCTTCATAATACTTGTCATGGCAATTACATTCACACATTTTCTTTGCCCTCCTTTTCAGAAAATGCCTTCATTACTTTTGCAATATTCAGGCCCGTGGGGCACTTTTCCACGCACCGGCCGCAGCCCACGCAAGAGAACATGCCGTCGTACCTTGCCGGATAATACACAAGCTTGTGCATAAACCGCTGGCGATATCGTTGCATTTGGCTGGTGCGGTTGTTGCCGTGCGCCATCATCGTAAAGTCTGCATACATGCAGGAGTCCCAGCAGCGATAGCGCTGCACACCCTGGCTCGTCGTATAATCCTTAATATCGTAGCACTGGCAGGTGGGGCAGACAAAAGTACAGGTCCCACAGGCAATGCACGGCTTATACAGCTCTTCCCAAAGGGGAGAGTCAAACTTTTCCTTCTCCACTGCAGCGCCCCAGCCTTCCGTTGTTAAGCCGGCATAGGGGAGGCGTTTCATAATTCCGCGGATGCTTTCCTTTTCCGCCTCAACATCCGCCTCGTCGGCAGAAGCAAAAAGTGCTTCGAGCGTTTCGGTCAGCGCTTCGCCCTTTTCGGTGTTCGCCTTCCAGTAAAGCATATCGCCGATAAAATAGGTGTCAACATCTGCACCCGGTTCGGCACTGTCTATGCCAAAAGTCCCGCAAAAGCAGCTTTCTTCCGGTGCATGGCACGCGAGCGCCACCACAGTGCCGTGTTCTCTTCTTGCTTTATAGAAGGAATCGACCGGCTCGGAGAGAAAGACATTGTCAAGCACCGCAAAGCCGCGCGCGTCGCAGGCACGAACGCCAAATACCACAAAGTCCTCGTCCATGCGCTCGCCCGGTGTGACAGAAAGGTGTCCATCCGTCTTTTCACAGGTATAGAGCGTTTCGCTCTGCGGGAAAAAGACATCTTTTGCAGATTTAACCGTTTTGAGCGTGTCTAAATCCACTTTTGCACCCTCGCTCCAGAGCGCAAAATTGGTCTGCCCGCCGTCCTCCACCGGCAAAAACAGGCTGGCATTTTCGGAAATGGCGGCAAAAAGCGCCGAAAGCTTTTCCTTTTGTATCTTTTTCATACTGTCAACCCCTTTCCCGGCCGGCACCCGGCTCGATATCATCGGTACGGAAATCCGTCAGAGGGCCGCGGGCTTCTGCGTCCGCACCGGCCTGGTATTCACCATAAAACGCGTCGATGTCGCTGATGAATTTCCGGTTTAAAAGGTGCAAGGGAATATTCTCGGGACAAACGCGGCTACACTCGCCGCAATCGGTACATCTTCCCGCCACATGGAAGGCGCGGATGATGTGAAACATCTTTTCTTCAAACGGATCGACATTTGCTTTCTTCGCGCTGTCAAACTTCGTGCTGTCAAAGACGCACTTGCGGCAACTGCACGCAGGACATACATTCCGGCAGGCGTTACAGCGGATGCAGCGCGAAAGCTCGCTCTGGAAAAAGGCAAACTTTTCTTCCGGTGACATCTTCTCGATGGCGCGCACCTTCTCCATACGGTCGGCATCGTTTGTCTCACGGCTCTCGCCGATGATTTCGTCAAAAATCATGTGCGTTTTGCCTTTGCAGACATGGCACCGCTCGAGCATGGCGTCCCGGTACGGCAGTTCCTTGTCGCCATAAAGCGTTTGCACCTTTAAAGTCTCGCTCGGTGCAAAGGCGTCTGCTCCCTCGACCGTCAATATGCCGCGGATGCCTGCTTCCTTTATCTTTTCGGCGCTGATTTTCCCTGCACAGCCAACGCCGACAATATATGCCTTTTCTCTGTCTACTCTGTGTTCCTTTAAAAGCTGGTTAAAACTATAAGTGTCGCAGGGTTTTAAGAACACGAGCGTCTTGCCTTCCTTTTTGGAAGCTTCAATCATATATTTACTTAAGTTTGCGCCGCAAAAGCCGTTATACACAAAACTCGAGAGCTCTTCTTCTGTTTCAAAGAACGCCGGCTCGGGATTGTAGGCGAGGTCGCCATGCTTCCAGCCCAGAACGCGTGCGACCGAGCCATCTGCAAGATGGGCTTTGGCGCATTCGATTACTGCTTGCATCTTAAATCCCCCAATCGTACATTCTCGCCGAGCGAACGGATTTTTTCCACAAAATCGTTCATAACGGCGGAAAAGCGAACGCCCTCGGCAGCGGATACCCATTCTACACGGGTGCGGCCTTCCTCCACGCCAAGATAGTCGAGCATGGAGAAGAGAAGCGTCATTCTTCTTCTTGCATAATAGTTTCCTGTAGAATAGTGGCAGTCGCCGGGGTGGCACCCGCAGAGAATGACCCCGTCGGCGCCCTTTTCAAAAGCACGCAGAATGAACATAGGGTTAACTCTGCACGAGCATGGAACGCGGATAATTTTTACATCCGCCGGATACGAAAGGCGGCTGGAGCCGGCAAGGTCCGCACCGGCATAGCTGCACCAGTTGCAGCAAAACGCAACAATTTTAGGTCTGAATTCTTTTTCTACCGGCATATTGCATCCACCTCCGCAAGAATTTGTCTGTTAGAAAAGCCCTTTAAATCCATCGCGCCGGACGGACAGGCAACCGTACACGCGCCGCATCCCTGACAGAGCGCGCTGTTTACAACCGCAATGCGCCGTACCTCACGCACACCGTGGTCATTGATTTCGCGTTCCTCGTATCCAATCGCGCCGTAGGGGCAGACATTCTGACAAACGGAGCAGCCGTTACAAAGAAGCGTGTCGGACTCGGCAGTACACGGATTCGTCATAAGCTTATCCTTTGCCAGAAGACCGATAACCTTTACTGCCGCCGCGCCTGCCTGCGAAACCGTTTCCGGAATATCCTTCGGCCCCTGGCAAACGCCGGAGAGGAATACGCCGGCCGTCGGCGATTCAACCGGGCGAAGCTTCGGGTGCGCTTCGGTTAAGAAATTATTCGTATCAATGCTTGCCGCGAGCATGGTGGCAATCTTCCGGACACTCGGCTCCGGCTCAATAGCAGTAGCCAAAACAACCATGTCCGCATCCATCTGAATCTGACGCTGGTCGAGAAGGTCGGAGGCCTGCACCCGAAGGCGGCCATCGGGCTGGGGCACAACCTTGCCCACCTGCCCCTTGATATAGTCTACGCCGTATTCCTCCACGGCACGGCGGTAAAACTCGTCAAAATTCTTGCCGGGGGTACGCACATCAATATAGAACACCGTCACATGCACATCCGGATACTTATCGCGAATGAGCATGGCGTGCTTTGCGGTATACATGCAGCAGATTTTGGAGCAATACGGCTTTCCCCTGTGGTCGTCACAACGGCTGCCAACGCACTGCACAAACACAATTTCCTTAGGGGCTTTCCCGTCGGAAAGGCGCTCCAAATGCCCCTTTGTCGGCCCCGCCGCATTCATGATGCGCTCAAGCTCTAAAGAGGTAATCACATCCTGACTTTCGCCATACGCATACTCGCCGTACTTTTCGAGATTAATCGTATCAAACCCTGTTGCGACGACGATGGCGCCGTACGCTTCGGTAATGATTTCATCCTTCTGGTTATAATCAATCGCGCCTGCCTGGCAAATCTTTTCGCAGAGGCCGCACTTGCCAGTTTTAAATTTCACGCAAGCCTCGCGGTCAATGACCGGCACATTCGGAATGGCCTGTGCGAAGGGCGTGTAGATTGCGCTTCTTGTGCCGAGACCGCGGTTAAATTCGCTCGGCGTCTTTTTCGAAGGACATTTTTCCTGGCAAAGACCGCAGCCGGTGCATTTTGTAATGTCCACGCTTCTGGCCTTCTTCCGGATATCTACCGAGAAATTACCGACAAAGCCGGAAACCTTTTCCACTTCGCTATAGGTGTGAATCGTAATATTTTCATGCGCCGCCGCTTCCACCATTTTTGGTGTCAGGATACAGGCAGAGCAGTCGAGTGTGGGGAAGGTTTTGTCGAGCTGGCTCATTCTGCCGCCGATGCTCGGCGATTTTTCCACGATGTCGACCTTGTAGCCGGCGTCGGCAATATCCAGCGCCGTCTGAATGCCCGCAATACCGCCGCCGATAACGAGCGCGCGCTTGGTAACAAGGCTCTCGCCCGGCTTAAGGTGCGTGTTGAGATGCAATTTCGCAATCGCCGCACGGCCGAGGATGACGGCCTTTTCCGTCGCTTCCTCTATATCCTTATGAATCCACGAGCAATGCTCACGGATGTTGGCAATTTCCACCATGTAGGGGTTGAGGCCTGCCCGCTCGGCCGCCTTTCTGAAGGTGGCCTCGTGCATACGGGGCGAACAGGAACAAACAACGATACCGGAAAGGTTTTTCTCTTTGATTGCCGCGGCAATTCTGGCCTGTCCTGCCTCCGAGCACATATACGGATAATCTTCGGCGTGTACTACGCCCGGCTCTTTCCTTAAAATTTCTGCGACACGCCCGACATCGACCGTTGCCGCGATGTTACTGCCACAATGACAAATAAATACGCCTACCTTCTGCACAAAATCACCTCCTGTTTCTTCTGAATGCACTGACTAAAAGCTGCTGGGGTGTTTCCGCCTCCACCAGCGTCCCCACAGTATCGGGGGAAAGTCCCTCGCCATCTCTCTGCCGCACGACCATCTGTCTGGCCGCGTCAATCAGGCGTGCCGGCTCTACGCTTCTCGGGCAGCGCTCGATGCACGCAAAGCATGCAAGGCATTTCCAGAGAGAAGCGGAAGAAGCGAGCGCCTCTATGTCGCCGCGAAGCACATAGGACACAAACTGATGGGGCTTTATATCCATTTCCTCGTATGCGGGACAAGTGGCCGAGCACTTGCCGCATTTCATACATTTATAGGGATTCACACCGCTGATTTCCCGGATGCGTTCCACCTTTGTTTCCGTCGTATTCACCGAAGTGCTCCCTCCTTTACACCGAGCGCCTCTGCCAGAAGCTCTGTAAAATAATAGACCGGCAGCTTGTCGCTCTTATTTAAATTATACATGCAAAGCGGACAGGCCGTAAGCAGCATTTCCGCCCCAAATCCCGCCGCATTTTCCATAATCGTATCGCACATGTTCTTCGCGCGCTGGCCATCAGAAAGCGAGGCATAGCCGCCGCAGCACTCGTTCCGCATGGCATAGGAAACGGGCTCAGCGCCTATTGCGCGGATAAAGTCCTCTATAATCGTCGGGCTTTCCGGGTCATCAAAGGCCATAATCTGCCCCGGACGAAGCAGAAGGCAGCCGTAATAAGCACCGATTTTTCTGCCGGTAAGCGGGTTCTTTACTTTTTTTGCGAGTTCGTCGAAGCCCACCTTGTCCCGCAGAACCTCCAGAAAGTGCAAAACCTCGGTTTCGCCCTGATACGGCACTTCATTTTGCATATAGAGATTGGCCGCATCCCGGATTTTCGGCACATGCTTCATATCGTCATTGACACGCTTTAAGACATGGTGGCAAGCCGAGCAAAGCGTTACAAGCGCCTGCCCCTTTTCTCTGGCGGCGCAAAGCGCGCGCACAGAAGAAAGCTTTGTGGCAATTTCGTCTGTTCCCAGCGGATACACACCGCCGCAGCACTGCCAATCCTCGACTTCCTCCAGCGTAAAGCCCAGCGCCTTTGCCGATGCTCTTGCATACGCATCCAGCGCCTTCGCCTTCGTGCGCAGCGTACAGCCGGGATAATAGCTATACATCATTTGTCGCTCCTCCTACTCTAAATCCAACTGTTTAATAACATCCTTCAGTACATTGGCGCTGTGGTGCAGCTTCTTATATTCCTCCGCATCCAGCGGAACCGGCAGCTTGCCGAGAACGCCACCGCAGCCGATTCTGGTCAGCGTACTGATGCACACATCCTCTAAATCATATTCCCCGTGCATCATCGAGGAAACCGTTACAATCGAGGTTCTCGGCGCTACCAGAATGTTACAGAGGCGGCAAACGCTCATCGCAACGGCATAGTAGGTTGCGCCCTTTCCTTCAATAATCATGCCGCCGGATTTGCGGACACGCTCTTCCATCGTCTCTCTGTCCATCGGGGGCAGATTGTCGCCACATGCTTTGGCAAGCTGGGTGTATTCCTCCACACTCACCGTCGAAATGCGCGCGCAGGACCAGGGCACGAACGAAGTGTCACCATGCTCACCGAAAATATAGGCATGAATGCTCTTTTGCGCTACGCCGAAATGCTCCGAAAGCGCATGACGGAGACGCGAGGTATCGAGAAGCGTTCCCGAACCGAGAACCTGCCTTTCCGGAAGCCCGGATTTCTTCATAAACACATAGGTGATAATGTCTACGGGGTTGCTTACAACGATATACACCGCATCCGGCGCCGCCTTGGCAATCTTCGGCGCAATTTCCTTTATAATATCCACATTCGTCTGCGCGAGGTCAATACGGCTCTGCCCTGGCTTTCTTGCGACACCCGAGGTAATAATTACAATATCAGAGCCTTTTGCATCTTCGTAATCCCCGCTGGTAACCGAAATGGCATCGCGGAAGCTTGTGCCCTGCATAATGTCCATAACCTCGCCGCCGGCTTTCTTCTTGTTAATGTCAATGAGAACAATTTCTGTCGCCAGACTCTCCGTAGAAAGGGTGTAGGCAATCGTTGCGCCTACGCTTCCGGCTCCGATAATAGTAATCTTGCTCATGTTTTTCGTCCTTTCTTTTTCGGCGTATGCCGTATACTACTTCACTATTATTTTTTATATCACATTGTTAAAAATTTATCAAGTCTTTTTTGCGAAAAAACGCAAAAAAATTGCAAAAAGAGCATTTTGACGAAAAAATCTTTGAAAAATCGTCAAAGAACCGTGATTTTTCTCTATTTTTTGCAATTTTTCGCGATCGGTGTTCCTTAAATCGTTATAACGCCCAGCGCACTTAAGACAGAGGTCAGTAAAATCAATAAAATGCACATCGGTGCAATATAGCGAATCATAACGATGAAGAGTTTTTTGCCCGCAAAGCGGCCGGTTTTCTCAACCTCCGAAACGAGCGCATCCGGCTTTAGCAAAAAGGCAGGTTAAAAAGGCTACAATGGGCATTAAAAGGCTATTGGAAATAAAGTCAAAGAAATCGAGGAAGGTAAAGCCCAGAATGCGGATGCGCGACCAAAGGCCGTTTCCGAGCAAAGAGGGAATCCCCAAAAGTACAGACCCGGCCAGTACGGCAAGGCAGCTCGTCATGCGCTTCCAGCCGAAGCGGTCCTGCAAAATGGAAACCACCGTTTCCATCAGGGAAATGGACGAGGTCAGCGCCGCAAAAAACACGAGCAGGAAAAAAAGGCCGCCCAAAATTTCGCCGTCAGATACGGGAACCGCCAGATGTTTCCGAGTCCCACGGCCGAGCCGGCCGCTGCCAGCACAAAACCGATTTTTCCTGTAAAGATGCTTCTTCCCTGTTGCATTTTTCTTCCTCCCTGTTGGATTTTCCACTCTTAGCATGTGCAAATTGATTCCATGGATTGCCTTTTGTTTACGCGCCCTCGGGCACGAACGCGGGCATGGGACGAAGCTTAAAGAGATTCGCCCGGTGCCGTCGGTCAATCTTTTCCTTTATGTCAGCATCCGGAATCGCATTGTTTCGGATATAGGCGTCGAGCACCTTATAGGTAAAGCCGAGGTTTTCCTCGTCACTTTTGCCGCAAAGGCCGTCAATCGGCGTTTTGTAGACGAGCGCAGGGGGAAGCCCCAATGCTGTCCCGATTTCGAGAATTTCCGTAACGGTCAGATTCGCAAGCGGCGAAAAATCGCCGGCTGCATCGCCGTATCTTGTCGAATAGCCCACATAATCCTCGGACAGGTTGCAGGTATTGGCAACGCGCCCGTCAAGGCTTTGCGAAACGGCATACAGCGTTGCCATACGGATGCGGGGGGGAAGATTCGTTCTTGTCTGCGCCGTCACCGCCAAATCCGCCGGAAGGCTCGCAAGCACGCCCTCTACGGCCGCGGCAATATTCACCTCATAATGCCGGATGCCGAGATGCCGGACAAGCGTATACGCCGCATCAATATCGGCCTGCTCGCCGCAGGGCATCAAAACGCCGACAACGCGTTCTTTCCCAAGTGCCCTTTCGCACAGCGCCGCCACAACCGAGCTGTCCTTGCCGCCGGAAATGCCGATAACCGCCGGCGACGCGGGGCCGTTTTCCTTAAAAAAATCCCGAATCCATGCTATGCAATCCTTCGTGACCTTCTCCGCATCAAACATGTTTCTCTCCTTTTCAAAAAACGGACAGGGAGCACCGCTCCCTTATCCGCTTCTTCGTTCTTATGCTTTTTCTACGCCTAACAAATCAAGGTGTCTGCCGATGTGGCGGACGAGCGCCTCGGTGTATACGGCCTCATGCTCGCGCCAAAGCGCGTAGAGCCTGTCACGGAAGGTAAAGCTGCCGTCCGCATTTTTGCGGCTTAAAATAAGGCCGTAGGTAATATGAATGAGCTGGCGGGCATCATTCTGGTCAAAATAGGACGGAAGCGCCGCGTCGGTAAGTGTATCGAGCGCCGGAATCTTCGAAAGGTCCGTCGTTACATGGTAATACTTTGTAGCCTCGTCAAACGCTTCGAGCGCATACGCGTGCACCTCACGGTAGAACTTCGGGTCCACCATACTGATAACGCGCATCGCTTCCAGCCAGTTTGTGCCCGCGGTCTTGACATGAAAAATGCCGCGTGTCTTTTCGCCGATAATCGGGAAGGTCGAAAATTTGTCCGAGCCGGAATGGATGCTCAGCTTATAGCCAAAGTGGCGTGCAAGCTGACTATGTACCGTCATCTCGCTCGTAAACTGGTCAAGGTCGCCGATATAGTCAATTCCCTTCTGGAACTCACCGCAGAAGCGCGGGGCCATCGTTTCAAATTTCACGCCGCGACGAATCAGTTCGTTCGCAACAAAGAAATGCTGCAGAGGCGTGGTGGGGGTAAGCGTTTCGTCAATCGAGATTTCAAAGTCGGCATTGTATGTACCGCCTTTGAAAAATTCTTCATAAATGGAAACGGCAAAATCAATTGCCTTTCCGTATACGAGCACAATGCGGCGAAGCTCTTCTTCGGTAAAGGAAATCGAAATCCCTTCGCCGATGTCGAAGCTTTTTGAAAGATAAAGCCCTTCCAGCTCTGCATTTTTCTCATACCGTGCCGCGACTTCCGCATCGGTTAAATCTGCGGCGGCGTTGTCGATATAGTCCGAGCAGTCGAGCGTAATCATCGTAAAGCCAAGATCCAGCGCGTAGCGGACATCCTCGGGCTTTTTCAAATGGTCGCCATCCGCGCCAAAGCCCTTTTCGTATCCGTCACGATACGCCGTAAAAGACGCACAGTCCAGAACATCTTCGTAGGTGCGGTCCGTCAGCGTCAGCTCGCGCATCGACTGCTGCGCCAAAACCGGATACGCATCATATTTCTCAAACACGGCAATATGGCCGGGCGTTGCAATCCCGAGTCTGTCCCCAACGCCAAAGCTCCGCTCTTTACCTAAAACGCGGATGGGAGCGGTAAATGGGAACAGGCTGCGCAGTGTGCAGGCGTTCTCATGGTTTAAGGGTGCCACCACCGTGTCTTTTCCGTCAATTTTACATTTCTCGCCGACAAAGCCGACATCACCTTCCGCATAAATTGCGGTTTTTCCATCGGCTTCTGCCATATAAATGCGGACGCCATCCTTCTCGCGGACGGACTTTTCAAATATCTTCATATTTCTTTCCTCCCCTGAATACTGACTAGGAAAAGTATACCACAACGGCAAAATCTTGTCAAGAAAAAATAATGGTTTACAAATCCGGAAATCTGTGGTATAATAATGTATAAATTAACATAAGAAAGAGGAGAGTTTAGTATGGATATTTCAGCATTGCAAAAAGCAAGGTATGCGTATGTGCCGAAACTTCCGGAAATGCTGCAGAGCGGTATCGCCAGTATCAGCGTGCAGGAAGGGGCGGAAACGAAAAGCGTAGCCGATTGCGAAAAAATTCAGGCCCTGTTCCCGAACACCTACGGCAAGAAGGAAATCGTGTTTAAGAAGGGTACAAACACCTCGCAGGCTAAAAAGCAGGTCGTCGGCGTCATTCTTTCCGGCGGACAGGCGCCGGGCGGGCACAATGTTATCTGCGGCCTTTATGATGCACTGAAGGCTACAAACCCTGAAAATGTTCTTTACGGCTTTAAGGGCGGCCCGAGCGGTCTGATTGAAGATGACTATCTGATTTTTGACGATGCGTATATCGATGCGTACAGAAATACGGGCGGTTTTGATATTATCGGTTCCGGCAGAACGAAGCTGGAGACAAACGAGCAGTTCGCGCTCGTGGCCGAGGTTTGCAAAAAGCACGGCATTACCGCTATCGTCATTATCGGCGGAGATGATTCGAATACCAACGCCGCCGTTTTGGCAGAATATTTTGCCGCACATGATGCGGGCGTGCAGGTTATCGGTTGCCCGAAAACGATTGACGGCGACCTTAAAAACGAAGATATCGAATGCTCCTTCGGCTTTGATACGGCAACCAAGACCTACAGCGAGCTGATTGGTAATATCGAAAGAGACGCAAACTCCGCCAAAAAATACTGGCACTTTGTGAAGGTGATGGGCCGCTCGGCTTCCCATGTTGCGCTCGAATGTGCGCTGGAAACGCAGCCGAACATCTGCCTTGTTTCGGAAGAAGTTGCCGCAAAGAAAATGTCCCTCTCCCAAATTGCAGACTATATCGCCGATGCGGTAGCCGCAAGATCGGCAAAAGGCATGAACTTCGGCGTTGCCATTATCCCGGAAGGCGTTGTGGAATTTGTGCCGGAATTTTCCGCACTGATTCAGGAAATCAACGAGCTTCTCGCCGGCAGCCGTGCGGACGAATTTAATGCGCTCCCCTCTTGGGACGAAAAATATGCGTTTATTGAAAAAGGGCTCTCGAAAGCCGCCATGGAAGTGTTCGCCATTTTGCCGCAGGGCATCCAGCAGCAGCTCTTCCTCGAAAGAGATCCGCACGGCAATGTGCAGGTTTCCCTGATTGAGTCGGAAAAGCTCTTCTCGGCGCTCGTTGCCGATAAGCTCGCCGCCAGAAAGCGCGCCGGCGCCTTTAGCGGCAAGTTCAGCCCGCTCCACCACTTCCTCGGCTACGAAGGCCGTTGCGCCTTCCCGTCGAACTTTGACGCGGACTATTGCTACTCCCTCGGCTACAACGCCTTTATGCTGATTCAGTACGGCTACAACGGCTACCTGTCGAAGATTTCCAACCTGTCAAAGCCGGCCGCCGAATGGATTGCAGGCGGTATGCCGATTACGAAGATGATGAACATCGAAAGAAGACACGGCGAGGATAAGCCGGTTATCCGCAAAGCACTCGTAGAGCTTGACGGAAAGCCCTTCCGCTTCTTTGAAGCGCACCGCGACACCTGGGCAATCGAAACCTCGTATCTCTACCCGGGCGCAATTCAGTACTATGGTCCCAGCGAGGTTTGCGACCGTACGACGGTAACGCTCGCGCTCGAAAAAGAATAAAAAGCATAAACGAAAGGCCACCGATTCGGTGGCCTTTCTCTTTTTATCGCGAATACTTATAGCCCGGCAGGTACATTTTATTTTTCTCGCATTGGCCGTCCTGCACCCTTCGAAGCGCTTCGCCAAAGCGCTGGAAGTGTACGACCTCTCTTGCGCGCAGGAACTTGATAATGTCTGCGACATCCGGGTCGTCGCACATGCGGAGAATGTTGTCATAGGTCGCACGCGCCTTTTGCTCGGCTGCGAGATCCTCTGTCAAATCCGCAATCGGGTCGCCCTTGCTCTGCAAATACGCGGCCGTAAACGGTACGCCCGCGGCCGAGGCGGGATATACAGCAACATTATGGTCCACATAATAATCGCCAAAGCCCTTCTCCCTTGCCTCCTCAGGCGAAAGGTTCCTCGTCAGCTGATGCACAATCGTGCCAATCATTTCGAGATGCGCCAATTCCTCCGTGCCAATATCGTTTAAAATGCCTTTTGTCACATCGTCCGGCATCGAAAACCGCTGGGACAAATACCGCAGCGAAGCACCCAGCTCGCCGTCCGGTCCGCACAATCGTAATTGTTTGAGTACTGTTAATAGCAGTTTTATGCTGCTGTTTTTTTATGCAAAGAAATAGAAGTATTTTTTTCAAAGCTATTGACAAAATACTTCTGTGGGAGTATAATGTAAGTGTGTAACTCCATGGAAGTACGGAGATGATGAAATGAGTAAGTTTACTATATATCACGGTTCGCCTGAAATTATTGAAAAACCACAGTTCGGCAAGGGTAAAACCTATAACGATTACGGCAGAGGTTTTTATTGCACAGAACATATTGAACTTGCAAAAGAATGGGCTTGTACCGAAGATGTAGACGGCTTTGTAAATAAATATGAGATTGATATGTCAAACCTTAAGGTTTTGAATCTTTCATCTGATGAATATACCATTTTACATTGGCTTGCAATGCTGATGAAGTATAGAAAGGTTCGTTTATCTACTCCGGTTATGAAACGTGGTCGTGAATGGCTTATCGAACATTTTATGCCTGATACAGAAGGCTATGATGCGATTATCGGCTACCGTGCTGACGATTCTTACTTCTCCTTTGCAAGAGCATTTGTTAATAACGAAATTTCACTCAATCAGTTGTCTTATGCTATGCGACTTGGGAAACTTGGAGAGCAGGTTGTTTTAAAGAGCAAAAAGGCATTCGATGAGATTAAATTTGTGTCTTATGAAGTTTGCGACAACACAATCTATTATGCAAAGCGCAAAGCACGAGACGACGAAGCAAGAGAAGCATTTAATGCCGAACTTGAAAAAGAAGATTTAAACGGACTTTATATGAGAGATATTATTCGTGAGGAGGTAACCCCTGATGATGCGCGCTTACGATGAGCAGTATTTAGACGATGCAATGCGAAATCTTGGCGAAGCTGCAGATTATGCAGTCAATGCTTGCAACATGACACTCCAGAATTTTTTTGATTTGTTTGTTACAACGGGATTTGCTACACAGTTTGGAAATGGTGTACCTAAAATCATTTCGGGATTGTCTGGAACAGAGCTTATTCACGAAATCATTGTAAAGGCAGGTATTGAACAAGACCTTCCGGAAGTGCAGACAGAATATGATTGTTCCCCTGAATATTGGTGCGGATGGATTGTAGCTTACTATCAATGGCACACGGGCAGAACATTTAAAGATATTTTTCAGAATGTATCTGCAAAAGAAATTGAAAAGCTTTATCCAACACTTCACGAAGCACATGAAGATAAATTTGTTGATGTTGTAAATTCAATAATCGAAAGAAAAACTACAACAACTAAATTGCAGGAACTTCGCAAAAACATTGGTTACTCTCAAAGAGAACTTGCCGAAAAGTCAGGAGTTAACTTAAGAACTTTGCAACAGTATGAACTGAAGGCAAAGGATATAAATAAAGCTGCAACAACAACTCTTCTTGCACTCTCAAAAACACTTGGATGCAAGATAGAAGATTTGTTGGAGAATGTGTGATTTGGAGGAAAGAAAAAATGGCTGATATTAAAAAGTCGCAGGAACGTGAAGAATTGTTCCGTACCATATATAAAATAGCAACCGACCTTGTTCACGCAGGACATGTTGCAGAATGGGATTTTAAATCATATGTTCTTGGAACAATGTTTTATCGCTACATTTCCGAGAATTTTACTGCATATATAAATGCCGGAGAGCATGCGGCAGGAAATAAAGATTTTGATTATGCAAAAATGTCGGACAGCGATGCAGAAACAGCAAGAGAAGGTCTTATTCAGGAAAAAGGATTTTTCATTCTTCCTTCAGAGCTTTTCTGCAATGTACGAGAAAGAGCTGATAAGGATGAGAACTTAAACGAAACTTTGGAGCAGGTTTTTGCTCACATTGAAAGTAGTGCAGCAAGTGGAGATGCAGAGAACGATTTTGCAGGCCTTTTTGATGATTTTGATGTAAATGCAAAAGCTATCGGGGAAACT
>JAZSDW010000050.1:0-36028 GCA_045531355.1 Clostridia bacterium
AACCGCGGCTTCCGCGTGCAGTTTAATAGTGCCATTGGCCCTTACAAGGGCGGCATTCGTTTCCATCCGTCTGTAAACCTCGGCATTATTAAATTTTTAGGGTTCGAACAGATTTTCAAGAATTCGCTTACCGGCCTTCCGATTGGCGGTGGTAAGGGCGGTGCAGATTTTGACCCCAAGGGTAAGTCCGACCGCGAGGTTATGGCATTTTGCCAGAGCTTTATGACGGAGCTTTATAAGTATATCGGTGCAGATGTTGATGTGCCGGCCGGCGATATCGGCGTTGGTGCGCGTGAGATTGGGTTTATGTATGGGCAGTACAAGAGAATTACCAGTCTTTACGAAGGCGTTTTGACCGGCAAGGGGATTCCGTATGGCGGTTCGCTGGCGCGCAAGGAAGCAACCGGTTATGGCCTTGTTTACTTTGTGGAAGCTATGCTTGCAGGCAAGGGTGAAAAGTTGGAAGGGAAGACCGTTTTGGTTTCCGGTTCCGGTAATGTAGCTATCTATGCCATTGAAAAGGCACAACAGATGGGTGCAAAGGCAGTGACCGCTTGCGACTCTACAGGCTATATTTTCGATTCTGAAGGCATTGATCTTGCTGCACTCAAGGAAATCAAGGAGGTAAAGCGCGGCAGAATTAAGGAGTATCTCCAGTATCGTCCGAATGCTGAATATCATGACGGCAAGGGCGTTTGGAGCGTACCTTGTGATATTGCGTTGCCATGTGCTACGCAAAACGAACTTTGCGGCGAGGATGCAAAGCTTCTCGTGAAAAACGGGTGTAAGCTGGTGGCAGAAGGTGCAAATATGCCTTCCACACCGGAAGCGATTGCCTATTTTAGAGAAAATGGCGTCCGGTTTGCGCCGGGCAAAGCGGCAAACGCCGGCGGCGTAGCTACTTCGGCGCTTGAAATGAGCCAGAACTCGATGCGGCTTAGCTGGTCCTTTGAGGAAGTTGATGCAAAGCTGAAGGGCATTATGCAGAACATAGAGGCCACAACCTCGCGTGTTGCCAAGGAATATGGCAAAGAGGATGATTATGTGTTCGGTGCCAATGCCGCAGGCTTCCTGAAGGTAGCAAATGCCATGATGGCACAAGGAATTGTCTAATTTAAAAAAAGATAAGCGCCCTATGCAAAATTGCATAGGGCGCATTTTTTATTATGCAGCGCTTGCCGCAAGGTGTTCTTCGTAGGTTTTTGAAAAAGTATGCCCGCCGGAGCCATCAGCTACAAAGAAAAGATACTCTGTTTCTGCAGGATTGAGTGCGGCCGCAAGGCTCGCAAGACCGGGTGACGCAATCGGAGAAGGTGGGAGACCGGCGTTTTGGTATGTGTTATAGGGAGAGTCGATTTTCGTGTCGGCGTAGGAAAGCACCTCGCGTCGCTCTTTTAAGATATACTGCACCGTTGCACAAGATTCCAGACGCATGTTTTTCCTGAGGCGGTTATGGAACACGGAAGAAACGAGACTGCGCTCCGTATCCAGCGCGGCTTCCCGCTCGATAAGAGAGGCCAGCGTAAGCGCTTCATGAAAGGACATACCCATTTCTTTTGCTTTTTGCTCATTTTCTTCTGTCAGCATTTTAGTCTGAAAGGCTTTCACCATCGTGTGCACGATGGTTTCTGCAGAATCGTCCGGCAAAAAGGCGTAGGTTGCCGGGAAAAGGTATCCCTCTATATTTCCGTCTTCGGGAAGAAAAGAAAAGGCAGTGTGCGCAGAAGCTGCCGCGGCGGCAAAGTCGGACGCGGAAACGAGCCCGGTGCCTTCTAAAAGCAAACCAATTTCCCGTGCTTCGCATCCTTCCGGAATTGTAACCGAAATGGCATTCTCCAGAGGAACATCCCGCACAAGTTCGCGAAGAACTGCGGCGTATCCCATATTTTTCTGAAAAGTATGTACGCCGGCACGAAGGTGCGCGGCATCTTTTCGTATATAAAACTGAAAGAGAGAGGGGAACTGAATTACCTGCTCCTCCTTTAAAAGCCGGACAATTTCACCGGCACCGCTTCCGGTGGGAATCACAACGGTGGCTTCCGTTCCGCCAAGGCCTATGAAATCCGAAAAAACCCAGAGACATACGGCGCAGATAAGCGCAAGGAACAACAAAATCCATTTTTTAATGGGAATCACCCTTTCTCTGTCAGAATTTTATCAAGCTGTATATCGTGCGCCTCTATAGGGAGCGCCTCTACAATCTGGCAGCTATAGGCAAGGCCAAAGGCTTTGGCGGGGTGGTTCCGGAGGAAGCGGTCATAGTACCCCTTTCCATAGCCAAGCCGGTGGCCCGCAGTATCAAATAAAACGCCGGGAACGAAAACAAGATCGACCTTTTTTGGAGCCTTTCCAAGTGGTTCCCATATGCCGAAGGCACCGCGTCGAAAGCCGGAAGCATCTATGATGCCGGCTTCCATATCGGTATCATCTAGCACACGGGGAGCACAAATCACCTTGCCGCTTTGCGCTAAAAGTGAAAAAAGGCGAGAAGTATCCACTTCGTTTTTAGTAGGGATATAGAGCATCACCGTTTCAGCGGCGGCCACAGCGGGCAGAGAAAATGCCTTTTCACAAATTTTTGCAGAGGCGGAAGGAGAGGCGGCTTGTGCGCGTATGGAAAGCCCCTCTTTTCGCAAAGTAGCTTTACTTTTCATAGAGCATTCCTTTTTTCAAATCTTCTGTAGAAATGCCGATTGCTTCTAAAATCGCGAAGGCGAAATCCAAAGATTTTCCGGCACCCTGACCGGTAATGATGTGTTCATCCGTGCATACACCCTCGCCGAGAATAGCGCCGCAAAGCGTATCCTCAAAGCCCGGGTAGCAGGTTGCGCGTTTCCCGGAAAGCAATCCCTTTTTCCCTAAAATAGAAGGGGCGGCACAAATGGCGCAAATGAGGAGATGGTTGGCATCTGCAAAGTCTAAAAGAGCTTGCACTTTTTCGTTTTTTTCTAAATTTGGCGTGCCCGGAATGCCACCCGGCAAAATCATGCCCTTCATTTTATCCGGTTCAACCGCATCGATAGAAATATCTGCAAAAACGCGGATGCCATGTGCCCCCTCTGCCGTTTCGCCATTTGTGCCTACGGTGAGAACGGGTACGCCGGCGCGCCGCAGAATATCCACAGTACCCAGCGCTTCTATTTCTTCAAAACCATCTGCTAAAAATACATAAAACATTTTAAAACCATCCTAACATATTGATATAAGAATCTGCAGAAAAAGCAGGACATTGACCTTCTGGGTGCACCATAATATGTGGATACCGCGTTTCCGAAATCGCGTTATCAAATAAAAGCCGGCGAAGTACAACATCTGAAGAGGCACGAATTCTAAAATTTTTGCATTGGCTTTGCGCGATAAAGCCCAAAAGCTGGCGGAGGACCTCTTCGTCCCGATACACGCATTCGTATGCAAAAAATTCGTCTTTGTGTTCTTCATAAAGGAGATATCCGCCATCGCCCTCCAGTGCAACCACCTTCGCCCCCTCAAAAAGCGAGAGCGAGCGGGCAAGGGAATCCGTTGTTCGCACCAGCGCGAGCGGACGGCCTTTTATAAAAGTCTCATAAGCAGAAAGCGGGGGGATAGAAGCAGGCGTTGGAAGCGTCTCTTTGTGTATGAAAGGCAAAAGTGCTTCCGTTTGCCCCGTATAATCGGAAAGCGTGGTAAGGCTCGCATATCCAAGCTGGCGATAGAACGAGAAGCGGCCGGGCGCGGGTGCTAAAAAGGGGAAAAGTAAATTCCGCTCCTTAGCAATTTCGTGCGCGGTTTTCAGCATTTTGGAAGCGATGCCACGGCTGCGGAAGGCAGGCAGAACACCTACACCACCGATATATACGCTTTCTATGGGATTTCCTTCCACAAGAAGCGTGCGGGGCCGAAACTGCAAAGAACCAACCGGGCGCCCTGCATCAAGACAGACAAGCGTCTGGGAGGACGCATACATATTTTGGAAAAAGGCGTCCAGGAAGGAATCCGTATCCCCAAAACAACATTTCCAGATTTCGCGGGTGTAAGCCGTTTCCGAAGGAAGTGCAAAACGAATTTCCATACTCAGGCCTCCGAAGCCGTAAATTTTTCAAGCAAAAATGCGGGACGGTAGGAAAGCTTCGCTTTTCGAAGTCCTTCGAGTCCCATATCCTCTTCGCGGTTTATATACCGCGTGTGTGAAAAGTAATTCTGAATAAAAAGCTGATTTACAGCAGCATAGGCACCGGTAAAAGCGGTATCCGCTTTTTCAAGGTGGATGAGCGCTGTATCTCCGCCGATTTCCTCACCAACCGTAACGCCAACAAGTGTATCGTCGACATACAGAAGCATTCCTTTAAGGGAAAAGAGCGTATAAACATCAAAAAGCCGTTCCATGGCCATTTTTTCGTCCGCAGTATTCGAGAGGTTTAGAACAAATGCAAGTGCTTCGGCGAGGTTTTCTTCGCCGAGATCTCGAATTTCGTACGCATACGCGGCGCGGAAGGCATTGACATGGTTTCGTTTTGCGTGCAACTTTTTGCCGGAAAGTGTAAGGAGAGCGCCTGTTTCATAAATGTATTCAGCGGCATCTCGTACAGATTGCACGGAAAGCTTTCCTGGGAAAAGGGACTCTAAAACCGGCAAATCCTCTTTTTGAAGCCAACGGAGCGAGAAGGGGATGCCGAGGGTGTGGCAGTGATGATAAAGCTTTTCCAAAAGCCGTATCTGCGCAGGAGAAGATAGGGGCATCATATAGTAGGGAAATCCTGTGCGGCTCATACCCTCAATGCACAGCGCGTCGTTTTCGAAGCAAAGCTTTGTGTGAAAGCTATTTGCCCACGCATAGGGGGTTGTGAAGCTGGCATCAGCCCCCATGCGGGCATACGCGCGATATATCGTTTCGTAAATTTCCTTATTCTCCTTTGTTATGGGGGTGAATTCCATTTAATACACCTTCTGCAATTGCCGCAATTTCCCGGTGAATGGCATCGATAGAACGAATGGAACCGTTTTCTACACAGGAAATGAATTGCCAATTATATTTTTTTGCTACATACACGGCGTTTTCATATGCTTTTTGGATATGGTTTTTATCACGCTCGTGAATATCCTTGTCCTTTTCGCCGGTAAACTTGTTGGCACGGCTTTGCATCAGCTGCTCGGCATAGGCCGGCGGCATGTCAAAAAAGAAAACAAGATCGGGCATGGGGAGAGAAAATTTCGCATATTCGAGGTCGTAAATCCAATCGAGAAAGGCATCCTTTTCGACAGGGTTTTCCAGTTTTGCGGCCTGGTGCACCATATTGGAAGTGGTGTAGCGGTCGCAAATCACCGTTCCGCCTTCCTCCAGAAAGCTTCCCCAGCCGGTTTTCCAGGAAGCAAACCGGTCTGCGGCATAGAAGGTAGAGGCGACATAGGGAGAAACAGCATTGGCATCGGTGCCAAACGCGCCGGAAAGATATAATTTTACAAGTGCCGAGGAGTCGCTTTCATAATCCGGAAATGTAATTTTCCGCGCTTCGGTTTTTTGGGAAAGATACTTAAACAGAAGTTCGGTTTGCGTAGCCTTTCCGCTGGAATCCACGCCTTCAAGCACAATCAGCATCCGGAATCCCCCTTATACTTTAAACGATTTTCAGCGGCTTTTCCGCAAGACATTTTACCCTCCGGACATGCGCCGAATACACAAGGCGGCGCCGAGCGGGCAAACAGCGTGGGCGCAACCTCTTTAACAAGCCGCAGCATCTCCTCTGCAAGTGCCCGGATCTCCCATTGTGCTCTGTAGCAAAGACGATGTGCAAAGAAATTTTGCAGACTGCGGGCGTTAAATGTTGCTAAAAGCTTTGTCTCGCAGGCGTTCGGGAGCACATAGCGTGCATCCTCAATGGCCATTTTCTGCGCTTTTGTTTTCGCCGTTTTTTCGTCCTGCCCTTCTGCGAGCAATTTCGAAAAATGCTTTTCAAACAAAATGGCGGTCAGCGCATCATAATCTTCCTGGTCCTTTTGCATGGCGGCAAGATAAATTTCCTTTGCCTGCGCATTGTCCTCAATTTCAGGCGGCACAACAAAGGTAAAGGCGCCTTCGGTTACATACCGCTGGCTTTTTACGCTATAGCTGGCGATGCGGTGCCGCGTAAGCTGCGCAAGAAGGGAACGGCTGACGCCCTCAATACCAAAGGTGAAGCTGACATGTTCAAATGGGCTTTCGTGCCCGATTGCAGAAAGCATGGTAAGGAATTTCTCCGTTTTTTCCGCATCCAAATTTTCATAAACTTCCGAGATGTCGGCACTGGAGTAGCAAAGCTTTGCCGCTGCGGCGACAAGTTGTTCTGCGTTTGGTGTGTGCTGAAGCAGTTGAACCTTTAACATAGCTTTATCCTTTCTGCCGCTTTCCATGCAGCATGATTTTTATCATAAATCGTGGCAAGTCGAGCATCCGCCCTATGCGGGAGGGTTGTTTTGCCAGCCGGTAGAACCATTCCAGATTGAGTTTTCTAAAAAAGGCGGGTGCTCTTTTCACGGTACCCGCAAAGACATCAAGGCTTCCGCCGGCGCCGATTAAAACCTTCGCACCCGTTTCGTCCTTGTGCGTATCAATCCAGATTTCCTGCTTTGGTGCGCCGAGGCAAACGAGTACAAGGTCGGCACCGCTTTCGCGGATCTCGGCAGCTACCAAGGCTGTATCCTTGTGGTAGCCGTGGCAGGTGCCTGCGATACGGATACCCGGATACTTTGCGAAGATATTTTCTGCCGCCATTTCGGCTACGCCCGGCTTTCCACCAAACAGAAAGAGCGATTTTTCTCCTTTTGCGGCAAAGGTTAAAAGTGCACAGGAAAGGTCAAAGCCCGCCACGCGCTCTCGGACAGGTTTTTTTACGATTTTTGAGCCGTACACAACGCCGATTCCGTCCGGCACAACCATGTCGGCCCGGTTTAAAACGCCTCTGTAGTCCGGATCCCGGTAGGCTTTCATAATAATTTCGGGGTTTGGCGTGTAGATAGCATGCGCACGGGGCTCCTCGAAAAAACGGCAAGCCGCAGAGAGCGCATCTGAAAAGTTGGCTCTGTCTACAAAAACGCCCAGAATATCAACGGTATCTCTTTCCATAGAGCAGGTCTCCTTCGCTTTTATAAATTTCTACCGGCACAATTTTTCCGGATAGCGTAGCGTTTTCTTCTGCATTATCCAGCTTTACACGAACAAAATGCGGCGTAAAACCAGCGGTGCTTTCTTCGAGAAGGACATGCTGCACTGTGCCCACAAAGCGTTTAATATAGGAAGAACGAAGCAAGGCCGCTTTCTGAATCAGAAGCCTTGCGCGGTCCTCTTTAATTTTTTTGGGGAGCTGATTTGGGAGCGAGGCAGCCTTCGTGCCGGTGCGGACCGAATAAGGGAAAACATGAATACCGGAAAGGGCAACCGCTTCCGCAAAGGCCACCGTCTCGGCAAATTCCGCGTCTGTTTCCCCCGGAAAGCCGGTGATAATATCTGTGGTAATTGCGGTGTCCGGCCGGATAGCACGAAGCGTATCGACCGTTTCGGAATACGCCTCGGGCGTATACCTTCGGTTCATGCGCTTTAAAACCGATGCCGAGCCGCTCTGAAGGGAAATATGAAAATGCGGGCATAGCTTGTCCACAGCCGCATAAGTGTCCAGAAGTTTAGGGGTAAAAGCCGTAGGGTCAATAGAGCTTAAACGGATGCGGGCAATACCATCGATTTTTGAAACCATCCGGATTAAATCACTAATATCTGTTTCACTTCCCCGGCCAAAAGACGCAACATGAATGCCGGTGAGTACCACCTCCGAGAAGCCTTTTTCAGAAAGTGTACGGATTTCATTCAGAATGTTTTCCGGCGTGCGGCTTCGCACCCGGCCGCGCACATAGGGGATTATGCAGTAGCTGCAGAAACGGTCACACCCGTCCTGGATTTTCACAAAAGCCCTGTCGCGGGAGGCAAAGTCGGGCACCTTCATTTCGGTATACACAGAAAGACGCGAAACATCGTCAATAAGAGAGGGGTGCGCGGCGGCATCTTCAACTGCCGCGACAATGTTTTGCTTCTGACTGACGCCTACCAGAACATCCACTTCCGGTATTTTTTCTAAAATGGTTTTAGACGCCTGCACCATGCAGCCCACTGCGGCCACAACCGCGGCCGGATTTTTTGCTTTGGCGCGCCGCAAAATCTGGCGGCATTTGCGCTCGCTTTCTGCCGTTACGGCGCAGGTGTTAATGACATAGACGCCGGCCGCATCTGCAAAGTCCACAACCTTGTAACCGGCAGAGCGGAAAAGCGCTTCCATTGCCGCGGATTCATATTGATTTACGCGGCAACCCAGCGTATAAAAAGCAACGGTTTTTTCCATTTTATTTTCCTTAAATTGTTTTTTATTTATTTTATCATATTCTGATAAAACCGTCAAGATAAAAAGGGGATTATCAAAAAAGAATTGCTTTTTTTGTTTTGTTGTGATACAATAAAAAAGCAAAGGAGAATGCCAATGGCCAAAGTATACACAAAGGACAATCGAATACAGCGTAACTGGAAGCGGTGCAAGCGTCTTGCGGCTGCGAGCTTGCGTTTTGGCTATGCCATGTTCGGCGCAATGGCGGCGGTGGCGGCAGGCGCTGCGCATTACCGCGACAAATTGCTGGCGTATGCCCTCATTCCCATGCTGCTTTTAGTTTTGATATTCTATCTTGTGCACTACATTATGACGAAGCAGGCGGGCGTTTTAAATGCCGGTGTTGTTGGAGAAAACACAACGCGGCAGCTGATTCGTCATCTCCCGGGAAATTACATAGCGGTTTCCAATGTACGCATTGAATTTGAGGGCAGCACAAGTGAACTGGATATGGTCGTGGTAGGCCCAACAGGCGTATTCGTTATCGAAACGAAAAATTACAGTGGGAGCATCGTCGGCCGTGCAGAAGATACAAACTGGAAGCGTGCTAAGCGCATGGAATACGGGCAGAATTATGCGACCTCTTTTTATAGTCCCATAAAGCAGGTGGCAACGCATGCCTATCGGCTTTCTAAATTTTTGAAGAAAAATAAGATTTTCGTATGGGTGCAGGGCCTTGTCTATTTTTCGGATAGTGCCGCCTCTGTTAAAATTTCAGGCAATACAAAGAAAATCCCGGTCTTTCGTGCTGAAGCGAAAACAACATGGAAGCAAAACAAACTTTTGCGTTATATCCGTACTTTCCCGGTGGAAAAGAAGCTTTCGCCGAGGACAGTCGATAAAATTGTGCGACTATTGTGTGCATAAAAAAGAGAAAAGGAGCTTAAAGCGAGATGATTTCATTTTGCTTTAGGCTCCTTTTTTAATGCACGCATTTTACGGCATACCTTATATTTTTTACATTTTTGGTCATTCTAATCATGAGGTGAAAAAGATGCAAGCAATGTATAAAGAAAATTCGGACGGGAGTCTGGATATTCTTCTCTATGTATGTCCGGAGGAAATGGCGCTGGATTTTGAAGCCTTCCGGCGGGCGTTTTCAGAATGTTTGCCGAAGTGCAGGCGTGTGGCATTGGTGCGCAAAGTTAAGATTATCCTTGCCGGAACGCTCGCAATCTCTCTGCCGTTTTCCTTTTTTGCCAAAGTGGGGGCGGACACAAAATATGCGATGTCCTATGTCTATTTCGGAACAGAGGAGGCACAGCTTGCCAGCGTTTCCAAAGCGGAAGAGTCTCTTTCTGTCGTTTCGCCCAGTTATTTTAATCTCACAGAGGGCGGAACACTTTCTATAGGCAGCATCAGCCCAAATTTTATAAAGGAAATGAAAAAAAGTGACATCCGGATTGTTCCGTTTCTCAGCAACCATTGGGACAGAAAAGCCGGAGAAGCAGCCCTTTCAAAACGGGCGGAGCTGGCGGAAACGATTGCAGATTTGGTTTTGCAATATGATTTAGACGGCATCAATGTGGATATTGAAAATGTGACAGAAAAAAGCCGCACTGCCTACACGGATTTCCTACGGCTTCTGCGGCAAAAATTGCCGCCTGAAAAAGAGGTTTCCGTTGCTGTGGCGGCAAATCCCTGGGGGCTGGAAAGAGGGTGGCAGGGCGCATACGATTATGCGGCGCTGGGAGAAATTTGCGACCATATTCTGATTATGGCCTATGATGAGCACTATCAAGGCGGCGAAGCGGGGCCGGTTGCAAGCCTTCCTTTCGTGGAAAAGTCCATACAGTACGCCCTTTCCAAAGTCGAACCCCAAAAAATTGTCCTGGGCATTCCGTTTTACGGCAGGATATGGGGCGGCGAGCTTTCGGGCTATGGAATATCGATGGGGAAAATTGCAGAGCTTCAAAAAAACTATGAAACCCAAATCTGGTACGACCCAGAAAGCAAAACTCCGGGCATGTATCTGCGGATTCCGGAAGGAACAAAAGGCCCCGTCATCGGCGGTGCACCGCTTTGGCCGGGCACATATACTTTGCATTATGAAAATGCAGATTCCATAAAGGAGAAGCTGGCGCTCGTAGCAAAATATGACTTGAAGGGAGCGGGAAACTGGAGTGCCGGACAGGAAACAAGCGATGTTTGGGATTATTATACGCTATGGCTAAACGCCCGGTATTTCAGCGATATCGGCTCCCACTTTGCAAAAGACGCCATATTAAAGGTTACCAGCGAAGGCATCATGCACGGGAGGGGAGATGCGCAGTTTGCACCGGAGGCGGTGCTTTCCAGAGCCGAGGCGGCCGTGATTTGTGCACGAATATTGCATCTTTCAGGCGGCACAGAGGAATTTCCCGATGTTCCGGCATCCCATTGGGGACACGCGGCAATTGCGAGCGTATCCGAGGCTGGAATTATGACCGGATATCCGGATGGTAGCTTTCGGCCGGAGAAAAGCGTGACGCGCGCAGAGATGGCCACGATTTTAGCGCGAATCATTGAGGAAAATTACGAGAGCGGTCCTTCTTTTTCCGATGTGGGTAAAACGCATTGGGCGCGGGAGGAGATTATTGCGCTGGCACAGTCCGGTGTTCTGGAAGGATATCCCGACGGGAGTTTCCGGCCGGAAAATAAAATAAACCGCGGAGAGACCGCGGTTATTTTAGAACGCATAAAAGCCTGGCTATATTAAAGCGAATGCTTCTCTAAAAGCGTGGCACGCATATCCCAAAGCGGCTGCGAAAGATCCACATAATATTTATGCGGATTTTCAAAGCGCTTTACTTCATCCCAAAGTCTGTCAATTTCGTTTGCACAGTAAGCCTTTACAGACGAGAGGGCGGGCGGAGAGTAGACAAGCTTGCCCTTGTCAAAGATTTTCACCAACAGCTTCTCAGCACGGAAATCTGTAATTTTTTTCCGCTTCCAGCTGTGTTCCGGATCAAAAATTTCATAAGGAGCGCTTTCAACAATCTCTTCATCATGCAGGGTAATTACATCGGCGATGGCTTTTTCGCTGTTTCGCTCATAAAGACGATAGACCTGTTTAAAGCCGGGGAGCGTGATTTTTTCTACATTTTCACTCAGTTTGATTTTAGGCTCCATTTCGTCGCCGTTCCATACGGCTGCAAGCTTATAAACACCGCCGAAAACCGGTTCGGATTTCGAGGTGATGAGGCGCTCGCCAACGCCGAAGGAGTCAATCTGTGCACCTTGCATCAAGGTGTCACGAATGATATATTCATCCAGAGAGTTGGAAACAATGATTTTGCAGTCTGAAAGGCCGGCATCATCGAGGACTTTCCGGATTTTTTTCGTGAGATAGGTAATATCCCCGCTATCAATCCGGATGCCGGCAAGACGATAGCCCATAGGCTCCAGCACCTCGCGGTGCACGCGAATCGCGTTGGGAAGACCGGATTTTAAGACATTGTAGGTGTCGATGAGCAGGGTGCAGTTTCCCGGATATGTTTCGGCATAGGCCTTAAAGGCATCGTATTCGCTCGCAAAGGTCTGTACCCAGCTATGTGCCATTGTGCCAAGTGCAGGGATGTTATATAAAACATCGCTGATTGTGCAGGCACTACCGGCGCAGCCACCGATATAGGCGGCACGGGAGCCGGCAATCGCTGCATCAGCCCCTTGCGCTCTGCGCGAACCAAACTCCATAACCGGACGCCCTCCAGCCGCGCGCACAATGCGATTGGCTTTTGTGGCAATGAGGGACTGGTGGTTCATCGTCAAAAGCACCATAGTTTCTACGAGCTGTGCCTGCACCAAAGGGCCTTTGATAATCACAAGCGGTTCTCCGGGGAAGCAAGGGGTTCCTTCGCGCATAGCATATACATCGCACGCAAATTCAAAATGGCGAAGGTAGTCTAAAAAAGCCTCGGAAAACATACCGCGTCCGCGTAAATACGCAATGTCTTTCTCGGAAAAAGAGAGAGATTGCAGATACTGTATCAGCTGCTCAAGACCGGTTGCAATGGCAAATCCGGCATTATCCGGCACTTTGCGGAAGAACATGTCAAAGCAAGTTGTTTTTTCGGCGATGCCGCTTTCAAAGAAGCCATTTGCCATGGTAAACTCATAAAAGTCGGCAAGCATAGTAAGATTATTTTCCATCAGCCATTCTCCAGTGCATCGTGCAGCCAGTATTCGGCAATGTCCATCGCCGCATACATACCTTCGCGTTCCGCCTGCTTAATCATCTTTTCCTTCTTGCCGTCGTTATACATGAGCTGAATGGTAACGCCGGTGGTAACCTCGAGATCCTTTTTCTTAGTAGTGGCGGTGATGATCATAACAATCATGTATTTTTCCTGAGGATCGCCGTAGTACACCATATTTCCCCGACGAATCAGGGGTTTTCCCTTGTATAGAAGCATTTTTTCCATCTTCCATCGTTCCTTTCCCAAATTTATACTATTCTATCACAGTTGCCCTGAAAAAGCAACCCTTTTTTATTCGTCTAAAAGAACCTTATAATTCCGGACGAGATAATCAGCACCGGAAAGAGCCGTGAGGAAGACAGAAACATAGATGAGAATGTCTACGGCGATTGACGGAAGCCCTAAAATGGCAGCTGAAATGGCGATAAGCTGCATCACGGTTTTCAGTTTTCCAAGCTGGCCGGCAGCAATTACAATACCTTTTGTTACGGCAACAAGGCGAAGACCGGTTACAATAAATTCGCGTGTAATAATAATCATTACCACCCAGAAGGCAACGACATCGCGTTCCATAAGGCATAAAAGTGCACCGGTCACGAGAAGTTTATCTGCAAGTGGGTCCATAAATTTTCCGAAATTCGTTACCAGATTGTTTTTTCGGGCTAAATAGCCGTCGAGCCAATCCGTAGCGGAGGCAAGAATGAAAAGAAAAGCGGAAATCGCCGTATGAAAGGGAATACGCTCTACCATATAGACGACCATGAAAATAGGAACTAAAAGCATGCGAAGAACAGTAAGTTTATTCGGTGTATTCATTGAAAACCTCTCCTATAATATCATATTCTTCTGCGGCCAGGATTTTAACCGGAACAAAATCGCCCGGCGAAAGCGTTTCCACAGAAGTAAAATAAACCTTTCCATCAATGTCGGCGCCATCCCCCACGGTGCGTCCAACATAGAATAAATCTTCAAACCCTTCGCAAAGGACGGTTTGCACGGAGCCAATCTTTGCACGGCAGGCCTTTTCCGAGATGGACTTTGCGATCCTCATCAGCGTTTCGTAGCGTGCCTCCTTTTCTTCTTCGGGGAGCTGGTTCGAAAGGCGTGCAGCGGCCGTACCCTCTTCGGGGGAGAAACGGAAAACGCCAACCCGGTCGAAAAGGCCTTTTTCTACGAAACGGCAAAGCTTTTGGAAGGCTTCTTCACTCTCACCCGGAAAGCCGACAATCAGCGAGGTGCGAAGGGTAATCTCTGGGATTTTATTTCGGATTTTTGTAAGAAGCTGCAAAATGGATGCTTCCGTATCCCGGCGCCCCATCCGCTTTAAAACGGAATCATCGATATGCTGAATCGGAATATCCAAATAAGGAACGATATTTTTGTGCGTAGCCATCACTTCTAAAAGCGCATCATCAATTTGTTCGGCATAGGTATAGAAAATACGAATCCAGGGAAAGCCGATTTCGGAAAGCGCTTCGAGCAAAGTAGGAAGGCTGGGCTTTCCATAAAGGTCTGTGCCATACCGCGTTGTATCCTGCGCAATCACGGAAAGTTCTTTTACGCCCGCATCATAAAGCGTTCGCGCTTCCGTTAGAATTTTTTCCATAGGGCGGCTTCGATAGGGGCCGCGGATTGCAGGGATTGCGCAATAAGTACAATGATTGTCGCACCCTTCGGCAATTTTCAAGTAGGCCATGTAGGGGGGTGTGGTTAGAAGACGGGGGACATCCTCCGGATATGGCGCGGTGTTGCCCGATATTACAGCACCCTGCCCTTCGGGGAGAAGCGATGCGATTTTAGGAAATTCATCAACGCCGATAATCAGATCAACTTCGGGAAGCGCTTTTAAAATTTCTGTCTGATAGCGTTGCACAAGGCATCCGGTAACGACTAGCTTTTTAAGCTTGCCCGTTTTCTTATATGCAGCCATTTCCAAAATGGTTTCGATGGCTTCTTCTTTGGCATCGTCGATAAAACCGCAGGTGTTAATCACAACGATTTCGGCCTCTGCCGGCTCCGCCACAATCGAAAAACCGCGTTCTTTACAAAGGCCGATCATAATTTCGGTGTCGACAAGATTTTTAGAGCAGCCAAGTGAGACAAACCCAACTTTAGTCATCTGTATATAATGCGCCGATTGCTTCGCGAATGGCTTCGGGCGCAAACCCCTTTCTCATATAATACTGATGGATTTTGGTTTTTTCTTTTTCCGTGCGGACGCCACGGCCGAAGCGATGCTCCATCAGGGTGGCGACATCGAATTCGATTTCATGGAGTGCATTCGAAATGTTTTCGCGCTCTACGCCACGCAAAGTAAGTTCCCGCTCAATCCGATAAGGGCCAAAGCCTTTAATACAGGCAGCGTCGTGCGCGAAGCGCCTTGCGTAGTCGGCATGGTCGATGTACCCGGCGTGTAGATAGTAGGAAGCTGCTTCTTCGGCATCTTCAGGTGAAAACCCTTTTTTGATTAAGGCTTCCCGTACTTCTTTTTCGGTTTTTCGTTTTGTAAGAATTAAACGAAGTGCTGCGCTCCTAGCATCCGACATACGCATTCTCCTTTATATCAGCAGCTCCCCTATTACATAGTTTGCAATATCCAGCCCCCGGTCCGTAAGGCGGACGCGGCCAGCCTTCCGTTCCAGAAGTCCCAGTTCGATAAGGCGTGCAAGGTTTTGGTTTTCCGTTTCTAAAACACCCTCGCGGAGCCGAAGTCCCAGCATATAATATTCTGTCTTTTTATCGTCATCCGTCATCGTTGCAACTTCTGTGCGAGGCTGCTTTGTGCAAAGATAGGCGTTGATGTCCGCAACATTTTCATAGCGGACATTGTTATAGTATCCATGTGCGCCAGCGCCAAGCCCTATATATTCGCCGCATTTCCAATAATTTGTATTGTGCACCGCTTCCATGCCGGGACGGGCGAAATTGGAAATTTCATAATGCGAAAATCCGTTTGCCGTAAGGGTATCCCGGATCGTATAAAACATCGTGCGTTCGGTTTCTTCTTCCGGAAGGGAAATTCCATTCAGTGCAAATGGTGTTCCGTCTTCAATGCTTAAAGAATAGGTAGAAACATGGGAGACTGGCAATGTGAGAAGCTTGTTTAAAGTATCGGAAACGGAGGGAATGGTCTGTCCCGGCACACCGAACATCAAATCTGCTGAAAGGTTAGAAAATCCAGCCGCAGCGCCTGCCTGTACTGCCGAAACGGCTTCGGAAGCTGTATGTAGCCGACCAAGAAAACGGAGCTCCGTATCCTGAAGGGACTGTATGCCAAGGCTGAGCCGGTTAAATCCGGCGCGGCGCAAGAGCGAAAGGTCTGCCAAGGAAACGGTTGCCGGATTTGCTTCCAGCGTAATTTCCCCGCGGCACGGAAACCGCGCGCAAAGTCCCTCCAAAAGATAAACAAGGAGAGGGGCGGGGAGCGCCGTAGGCGTACCGCCACCAAAGTAGATGGAAAGGACTTCCTCGGCCGGATAGCTTTCCGCTTCCAAAAGCACCCGGTCTATATACGCCTTCCCCTTTTCAAGTGCACCGCTTTCTGAGTAAAAGGCACAGTAAGGACATTTCTGCAGACAAAAGGGGAGATGCACATAAAGCCCAATCATGAGTCCAGCTTCAAAACAGACATAAAGGCTTCCTGCGGGATGGAAACGGAGCCCACTTGCCGCATGCGTTTTTTTCCTTCTTTCTGTTTTTCTAAAAGCTTTTTCTTACGCGTGATATCGCCGCCATAGCACTTAGCAAGTACATCCTTGCGAAGCGCCCGTACAGTTTCTCTGGCGATGATTTTTCCGCCGATGGCAGCCTGAATCGGAACCTCAAAGAGCTGCCGTGGAATGGAATCCTTCAGTTTTTCAGCAATGCGGCGGCCGCGGGCGTACGCCTTTGTGGAATGCACAACGAAACTTAAGGCGTCCACAATATCGCCGTTTAAGAGCATGTCCAGCTTAACAAGGTCGCTCTTGACATACGCTAAAAATTCATAGTCGAAGGAAGCATAGCCACGAGTGCGGGACTTTAAGGCATCAAAAAAGTCGTAAATAATTTCGTTTAGCGGGAGCTCGTAATGTAAGGATACGCGGCCCTCATCAATGTATTGCATATCCTTATAGATGCCGCGTCGGTCCTGACAAAGTTCCATGACACTACCGACATAGGGCTGGGGAAGCATAATGCGCGCATCCACAAAAGGTTCTTCCATATAATCAATTTCAGTTTGCGGCGGCAGATTGGTCGGATTGTCAATGAACACCTCGGTGCCGTCTGTTTTCACCACGCGGTAAATAACACTCGGTGCGGTGGTTACGAGGTCAATATTATACTCTCTTTCCAGCCGTTCCTGAATAATTTCCATGTGCAGAAGGCCTAAAAATCCGCAGCGGAAGCCAAATCCAAGCGCAATACTGGTTTCCGGCTCGTACATCAGAGAAGCATCATTCAATTTTAATTTTTCAAGCGCTTCCCGAAGGTCTTCATAGCGAGCACCGTCCGCAGGATAAATGCCCGAAAAGACCATGGGATTCACTTCCTGATAACCGGGAAGCGGCTCGGTGGCAGGAAAATCCGTGCGCGTGACCGTGTCCCCCACCTTGACATCCTGCACCGTTTTGATGCTGGCGGCAATATAGCCAACCTCGCCGGCGGATAATGACTCTGCCGGGATGAAGCCGTCCGGCTTCAAGTATCCGAGCTCCACAATTTCAAATTCCTTTTCCGTAGCCATAAAGCGAATAGAATCGCCGCGGGACAAAGTCCCTTCATAGAGACGGATGTAGACAATAACGCCCTTGTAGCTATCGTAATAGGAGTCAAAAATAAGTGCGCGCGGGGCCGCTGTTTCGTCTCCGGAGGGGGCGGGGATATTATCGATGATGTAGTCGGGAAGGTCGGCAATGTTAATGCCTTGCTTTGCGCTTATGAGCGGTGCGTTTTCTGCGTCAATTCCAATCACATTTTCGATTTCACGCTTAACGACCTCTGGCTGCGCACTGGGAAGGTCAATTTTATTGATAATTGGCAGAATTTCCAGGTCATGCTCAAGGGCAAGATAGGTGTTCGCAAGCGTTTGCGCTTCAATGCCCTGTGCGGCGTCCACCACCAAAAGGGCGCCTTCGCACGCCGCAAGAGAACGCGAGACCTCGTAGTTGAAATCGACATGCCCCGGCGTGTCAATCAGATTTAAAATATATTCACCATCTGCGCGTTTATACACGAGACGGACGGCACGCGCTTTAATCGTAATGCCGCGTTCTTTTTCCAGCTCCATATTATCGAGAAGCTGCGCCTCAAGATCGCGCTCACTTACAACGCCGGTAAGCTCCAAAAGCCGATCGGCGAGCGTGGACTTTCCGTGGTCGATATGCGCAATAATAGAAAAATTTCGAATGTATTTTTGTCGGTCTGCCATACAGTGTGCTCCTCTTTTTATACTATCTTTTCTTATAATACCACAATTTTTAGAAAAAAGGAATAGCTAGATGAAATATTTTCACAAAAAGGCACATCCGCTATTCGGGATGCACCTTTTATGGGTTTTAATAATTTTTCACAAGTTCTTCCACATAGGCGGAATAGTCCGGGCGCGCGCGAAGCAGCTGTTCCTTAATGCTTTGCAGCGTTTCGTCGTAAAAGCCGTTCGTAATGGTCACAGGAACGCCGCCGCAGTTTTCCCAGATAAAGCGCGCATCCTCAATCATAAGGCGGATGCAGCCATGGGAAGCCGGATGTCCCAGTGCTTGGTACGCCGTCTTACTTAAGGAAGACGCGGCATACTGGTTAAAGGTCAGGCTGTGGAAGCATATATTTCCGGTCAACTGTGTGCAGTAGAGCACCCAGCAGTTATGAAGACCAAAATAATACCAGGGATTCCCTGTGGCAGAATAAGTAAGGGGCCGAGCGTAAAAAGTTCCGTTTGGTGTCAGCGAAGAGGGGTTTCCGGTGCTGCAAAGGAAGTGCTTTAGCGCCTTCACCGTTCCCAGATGGTCCTTCCCGTACACAATCACCATCTGCATTTCCTTGTTCATTTCAATATGTGAAAGCTTATATTCGCGCGGCGGAAGCGTTAAGGAAAGCTGGCCGGGTGCATAGTCGGGCGAAATCGAAAATACGCCATGATAGCCTAAAACGGAGGCGTAAGGCTCGGCCGGAATCATTACCTCGCCGCTGGCGGCAGAAAGGTAGGCCGCGGGGTTCGGATACGGAAGCGTATCTACAAACAGCACGGGCGTGTTAAGCCCTTGCCAGAGTTCGCGCCCTTCATGCTGCAGAAAAACCGAAGAATCCGAAGGGTTATAGGAAAGCTGGCATTTGAAAAATGCGCGAAAATCCTGCAGGGAAATGAAGAAATTCCCATAGGCGTCCTTTTCCACAGCGTGCGCACCCATGACCCATTCGCCATCCAGGATGAACCAGGGAGAATCTGCATGCAGAATCACATTGCCGCCGCCTTCTTTAAAAGCAGTGGCAGAAACGGGCAGACTGGTAAAAAGAAGCAGGATTGCCAAGAGTAGAAAACCAATTCTTTTCAATATAAAACAACTCCTAAAAATATGGTCCATATCATTATACTCGGCTTTCCCGCATCTGTCAACAATTAAAAGGAAAACACGGGTTTTTTTAACAAAAATGTAATATTTGCTATTGACAAGCTTCTTTATTCTATGTATAATAGAAATATACAGATTTAGAAAAGGCGGTCGATGATTTTGCTTATAAAACCTCTCCTGACTGCAACGGCACAGTGCTCGCGCAGGACGGATGTTATGACAGATAATTTTTGCATAAACGGTGCGCTGCCTTCGGTGGGGAGCGTACCGAATCATAAGGCCTATACAAAAGATTTACGCAGCAAGGTCGGCATTTTTGCGGTGGCCGACGGGATTGGCCGGGGTGATGACGCGGCTAATGCCGCACATAAGGCGCTCTCTATTTTGAAGAAATACCACGATAAGATGGGAAGTGTGACGGTAGAGGCAGTCGGAACGGTGGTGGAGGCGTATGCCGAGGAAGCCAATAGCTTCATGCACTCTTTGGGAAACGGCATTGGTGCTTCTGTTGCCATGCTGGTTATTAACCATGGCGTTGGAACGGCAATAAATGCTGGCAACGCGCGGGTGTATTCGTTTAAGTATGGCCGGCTGAACCGGCTTTCGGTAGACGATACGGAAACGCAGCGGCTTTTGAACATTGGCGCTATCCGGCGGGAAGAGGCAATGGGACATCCCAGCCGTAAGACGATAACGAGCGCAATTGGTATGCTCGATGCCGAAAAAGGCAATCGTCTGCATATGTCCAGCCCTATGCCCATTGAAAACGGCGATATTTTTCTGCTTTGTTCCAACGGTCTTACGGACTTTTTGTCCGATGACCGGATTGCATATATTTTATCACTGCATATGAGCAATGAGAGACTTGCGCAGCGGCTTGTAAGCGAAGCGGTTGCGCGCGGCGCGGATGATAATTTATCCGTGGTCGTCGTTCGTAGCGGGAAGGGCGGAAAGCCCTCTCCTATAAACAGGGGGCTCGTAAAAGGTGCGCTGGTAGTCATTCTGCTGGCGGTGCTGGCGGCATATCTGTTATCCAGCCCGTGGAAAAAGCGCCGCGTGATTGAAGAACCGCAGCCCGAGGCTACGCCAACGCCGACAGCGGCGTCGCTTTTAAGTTCTCCGCCCGTAGAGGAAGAGAATTTTGAGCTTCGGCAATAAAAGATAAAAGGGCGTTTTTTTAAAAAGCGGCCCTTTTTGCAATTCATACAGAGGAAAGGACGAAACAATATGCAAAGGAAAATGAAGGTAGCGGTGCTCGTATCCGGCGGTGGTACGAACCTGCAGGCGCTGATTGACAGCATAGAAAACGGCAAGATAAAATCGGCTGAAATTGCGTGCGTAATTTCTAATAAAAAGGATGCCTACGCGCTAAAACGGGCCGAAAAAGCCGGGATACCGGCGAAGGCGATTTGCGAGAATTTTGAGGACGAAGCACTTCGCTTTATGGAAGCGTGCGGCGCAGAGCTCGTGGTACTTGCCGGTTTTCTCTCCATTATCGGGCAGAAGTTTTTATCAGCATATAAGGATAAAATTTTAAATATTCACCCTTCGCTGATTCCTTCCTTTTGCGGGAAAGGCTATTATGGCCTTCATGTGCATGAAAAGGTTTTGGAATACGGTGTAAAGCTTACAGGGGCGACGGTGCATCTCGTTTCTGAAGAGGTTGACGGCGGGGTAATTCTACTCCAGAAGGCCGTTGCTGTCTTGCCCACGGATACGCCGGAGACCTTGCAAAAACGCGTAATGGAAGAAGCGGAATGGCAGATTTTGCCCGAGGCGGTAGAACAGATGGCTGCCGGAAAAATTGAAATTCGAGGCCGCATGGCGGTTTTACGATAAAAAGGAAGGAGAAAGACAATGGAACTAAAAGCATATTTACAAGGGAATCCGTATCCGGGAAGGGGCATCGTTTTGGGAAAAGCCGGCGGCAAAGCGGTGATTGCCTGTTTTATTATGGGACGAAGCGAGAATAGCCGAAATCGTGTTTTTGTAGAAGAAACGGATGGGGTACGCACAAAGGCCTTCGATGAAAGCAAGATGCAGGACCCGTCTTTAATTATTTATTATCCTTACCGCAGAGTGGGAGATACGCATATTATCACGAATGGCGACCAGACAGATACGATTTATACATACCTCCGGGAAGGCAAAAACATGACGGAGGCACTGCGCACGAGAACTTATGAGCCGGACGGACCGAACTTCACGCCGCGCATTTCCGGGATGATTGAAGGAGAGCGGGCAATCCTTTCCATTTTGAAAAAAGACGGAGAGGGAACAAACCGCAGTTTTTTTGAATATGATCTGCAGGAAGGCGAATGCCGGCTTATCCATACCTATCAGGAAAACAAAGAGCCGCTCCCTTCGTTTTTCGGCGAGCCGAGACGCTTTGCAATTTCCGGAACGGCGGCAGAAATTGCGGCTGAAATTTGGGATGGCCTTGATAATGAGAATAAGGTTTCGCTGCTTGTCAAGACGATTGCAGAAGACGGAACGGTCGACACCATTATCTATAACAAAAACGGAGGAAAGTAAGATGAATGAATTGCTGCTTAAATATGGATGTAACCCGAATCAGATTCCGGCGAGAATTTTCATGGAGGACGGGAGTGACCTTCCGGTTACGGTTTTAAACGGTCGTCCCGGATACATCAATTTTCTGGACGCTTTAAACGCATATCAGCTTGTAAAGGAACTGAAAGAAGCAACCGGTCTTCCGGCGGCGGCATCCTTTAAACATGTCAGCCCTGCGGGTGCGGCGGTGGCAACCGAGCTTTCTGACACACTTAAGAAAATTTTCTTTGTGGATGATCTGGAGCTTTCGCCCATTGCCAGTGCATACGCGGCGGCACGCGGTGCAGACAGAATGTCCTCGTATGGGGATTTTGCAGCGCTTTCGGATACTTGCGATGCTGCAACGGCTAAAATCTTGTCGCGCGAGGTTTCCGATGGCGTGATTGCCCCTGCGTATACCGAGGAGGCGCTCGAAATCTTAAAGAAGAAGCGCCGCGGCGGCTATACGGTTTTGCAGATGAAGACCGACTATGTCCCGAAACAGGTAGAGCAAAAAGAGGTGTACGGCATTACCTTTGAGCAGGGCAGAAATGAGATAAAGATTGATGCTTCCGTTCTGGAAAATCTGGTTACGGAAAATAAGACGCTTCCTGAAAACGCAAAGACCGACCTTTTGATTGCACTGATTACGCTTAAATATACCCAGTCAAACTCTGTTTGTTATGTAAAAGATAAAATGGCAATCGGAATAGGCGCAGGCCAGCAGTCCAGAATTCATTGCACGCGTCTTGCTGGCAACAAAGCAGATATCTGGCATCTGCGTACGCATGAAAAAGTGCTGAATCTGCCGTTTTTAGATACTTTAAGCCGTGCAGAGCGGGATAACACGATTGATGTGTATATCAGCGATGAATGTGAGGATGTTCTGAAGGACGGTGCATGGCAACAGTATTTCAAAGAGCAACCCGCACCGCTTTCCCGCGAGGAGAAGAAAGCCTTTTTGGAAGGAATCACCGGCGTGTCCGTCGGTTCGGATGCCTTTTTCCCGTTCGGAGACAATATCGAACGCGCGAGAAAGAGCGGCGTTTCCTATATTGCACAGCCGGGCGGCTCAATTCGGGACGACCATGTAATTGACACCTGTAACCGCTATGGAATTGCGATGGCCTTTACCGGCATCCGTCTGTTCCATCACTAAAAGGAGGCCGAACATGAAAATTTTGGTTGTAGGCGGCGGCGGCCGCGAGCATGCCATTTGCTGGAAACTTTCGCAAAGCGAAACAAAACCGACGATTTACTGTGCCCCCGGAAATGGCGGCATTGGTGAGATTGCAACGCTGGTGCCCATCAAGGCGACAGACATCCCCGGGATTTGTGATTTTGCGGAAGAGAATAAAATAGACCTCGTCGTTGTTGCACCGGATGACCCGCTTGTAGCCGGTATGGTCGATGCCCTCGAGGCGAGAGGCATCCGTGCCTTTGGCCCTTCGGCAAAGGCGGCAGAGATAGAAGGCAGCAAGGTCTTTTCCAAAGAGTTAATGAAAAAATACGGCATTCCGACGGCGAAATATGAAACCTTTTCTTCGGCCAAAGAAGCGATTGCTTATCTTGAAAAAAGCACATACCCCATCGTAATCAAAGCCGAAGGACTGGCGCTGGGGAAGGGCGTAATTATTCCCCAAAGCTTCGAAGAAGCAAAGCAGGGCGTTTTGGACATTATGGAGGACAAGCAGTTTGGTGAGGCTGGAAACCGCATCGTTATTGAAGAGTTTCTGACCGGACGGGAAATTTCTGTTCTCGCCTTCACGGATGGAAAAACGCTTCTGCCGATGTGCAGCGCGCAGGACCATAAGCGTGCGCTTGATAATGACGAGGGGCTCAATACCGGCGGTATGGGCGCATATTCACCCTCGCCGATTTACGATGCGGAAATGGAAAGGGAATGTATGGAAAACATCTTCCTGCCGACAATGGAAGCGATGCGGAGGGAAGGACGGCCGTTTAAAGGCGTTTTGTATTTTGGACTGATGTCCACAAAGGATGGCGTTCGTGTTATTGAATATAATGCGCGGTTTGGCGACCCGGAAACACAGGTGGTCCTGCCGCGCCTTGAAAACGATTTGCTCGAGATTATGGAGGCCATCATTGACGAACGGCTGGATACGGTGCAGTTATCCTTCTCAAAAGAGGCTGCCGCCTGCATTATTGCCGCATCCGGCGGGTATCCAAAGGCCTACGAGAAGGGCTTTGCCATTTCCGGGCTTTCTGCAGTTTCAGATGCAACTGTTTTCCATAGTGGAACGGTTAAAAAAGACGGCGAATTCTTGACCGCCGGCGGACGCGTTCTGGGCGTTACGGCCATGGGAGAGACCTTGCGAGAGGCCGTCGATAAGGCGTATGTTAATGTAGAGAAAATTTCTTTTGAAAAGATGCACTATCGCCACGATATTGGAAAGCATGGTGTTTGAGATGGAGCTATGTATTTGGCACCTGTATCCGGCACTTTTAAATATGTACGGGGATGTAGGCAATATCAAAATTTTAAAGCACCGCGCCGAGGCGAGAGGCATTACCGTTTCGGTACATGCGCTCGAAAGGGGCGAAGCTTTTGGAGATAATACGCCGGATATTATGATGCTGGGAAGCGGGCAGGCATTTGAAATGCAGATTGTTGCCGAGGAATTACGGCAAAACCGTGCCCTGCTTTCGGGCTATATTGAAAACGATGGCGTGCTTTTAGCCATCGGGAGCGGATTTCAGCTATTGGGGAACGCCTGTATTCCGGATGCGGATGTGCAGATTGAAGGGCTTTCTCTTCTTCCAATTCGCACAGAGCCGGGCGAAAAAAGATTTGTGGGCAATGTTGTCGTGGAAACGGATGCAGAAATGCTGGTTGGCTTTGAAAATCATGCCGGAAAGACATTTATTGACACGCTGCCGCCGCTTGGAGCGGTGCGCGCTGGATTTGGAAATAATGGAGAGGATGGTATGGAGGGCGTGCGTTACAAAAATGTGTACGGCACATTTTTGCACGGACCGCTTTTGTCGAAAAACCCCGCCCTTGCTGATGCAATTCTCGGGAAGGCACTGGAGAAGAAATACGGGAATGCTGCGCTTTCAAATCTGGATGATACCTATGCACACGCGGCAAAACAGACGATTCTTTCCCGTCTGGGGCTGGCATAAACGATACATTGTAAAAACCCGGCAACAATCTGGGGCTTGTTGTCGGGTTTTTCTGGATTTCAAATTCAATGTGTTATAAAACGCATAATCGATTTAATTCGTTGAAAAGACCGACAGTCTTGTATCAAGATTGTCGGTCTTTTCTGGTGCCGATGGTGGGACTCGAACCCACACGGTATCGCTACCAACGGATTTTGAGTCCGTCACGTCTGCCAATTCCATCACATCGGCATGTTCTTTACGAGGAATAAGTATAGCATAGATACTGGAAAATTGCAAGCCTTTTTTCAAAAAAAGAAAAACTTTTTACACCTTATTGAAGAACGAAGGGGAAATGGAAAAGTAAAAAACCGGGAACGCGTGCGCGTTCCCGGCATAAAACTGCATAGAAAAGGCTTTTACCCTTGCAAGAATCTGGATAAGAACTCTTTTGTTTCCGCTCTTTGCGGATTCCCAAAGATTTGCGTGGGCGCGCCTTCTTCGCAGATGACGCCGTCCTGCATAAAGACCACATGATTTGAAACATCGCGGGCGAAGGCCATTTCGTGCGTGACTACAAGCATCGTAAGCCCCTCTTTGGCAAGCCGCTTCATAACCTCTAATACCTCACCAACCATTTGCGGATCCAGCGCCGAGGTGGGCTCGTCAAACAAGATGACATCCGGCTGCATAGAGAGCGCTCTTGCAATGGCAACGCGCTGCTTTTGTCCGCCCGAAAGCTGACGGGGCTTGGCATGGATGTAGGGGAGCATCCCGACTTTTTCAAGATACTGCATCGCTTCCTGCTTTGCGGTTTCCTTGGAAACCTTTAAAACCTGCTGGAGACCGATGGTGCAGTTTTTCAAAACGGTCATATTTTCAAACAGGTTAAAATTCTGGAACACCATGCCTACTTTGGCGCGATAAGCAGGGATGTTTTTCGTTTCCAGAATGTTTTCTCCTTTGTAGATGATTTTGCCGCTTGTTGGTGTCTCTAAAAGATTAATGCAACGCAGAAGCGTAGATTTTCCGGAACCGGAAGCGCCAATAATACAGGTAACATCGCCGGCACGCACCGAAAAGTTTATATCTTTCAGGACCTCATTTTCCCCAAACGATTTCTTAAGCCCTTCTATCGAGATGAGTGTACTCATGCCGCTTCCTCCTTTTCTGCGTCCGGTCCCTGGTGAAGCTGATAGGCGGCGGGACCATCCAGGCGCCGTTCAAAATAGCGAAGGAGCCTCGTGACGGCAAAGGTCAGCACAAAATAGATGATACAGGCCACAACATAGGTTTCAAAGATGGCCCAGTTCATTTTGGAAATCTTAGCCGTGAAGAAAAACAGCTCCGTTACACCGATAACATTCAGCACCGAAGTATCTTTGATATTGATAACAAACTCATTGCTGATTGCGGGGAGAATATTGCGTATCGCCTGCGGAATTACGACAAAAAGCATGGCCTGAAAATGGTTCATGCCAATGGAGTAGGAGCCTTCAAACTGCCCTTTGTCAATCGAAATAATGCCGCCGCGAACAATTTCAGCCATATAAGCACCCGTGTTTATCGATACAATAAAAATACCGGCGGGAATCAGTGGCAGGGTAAGGCCGTCGTGCATAAAGGCATAGCCCCAGAAAATAACCATGGACTGCACCATCATCGGGGTTCCACGGAACACCTCAACATAGATGCCGATGATGGAATTGATAAACTTTAAAATACCACGCAGGAAGACATTTTTCGGCGTGGGAATGGTCCGGATTACGCCAGTCACAAGGCCGATAAAAAGGCCGATCAGCGTGCCGGAAAGTGCTATCAACATGGTGTAGCCGATGCCCTGCAGAAAGAAGGACTTATATTGCAGAAATATTTGAACTACATCTTTGAGAAAGTTCATTCTGTTTTCCTTTCTGATGGAAAGAGAGCATTCCCGGTTTTATCAGAAATCCGGGAATGCTCTGCACCCTTATTTCGTATTAGTCAACCGGAGAGAGTTTCACCATTTCTGCCATCAGCGTACGCTGGGCGTCTGCATCAAAGGTTTTCAGGTAGCTATTGATGCCTTCAAGAAGCGCGGAGCCTTTCTTTACACCAACGGCAATGCTGGAATCCTCAATCGGAATGGAGAAGCCGGTGTCGCCGTTTACAAACGGAACATAGGCGTATTCGGAGCCTTCGGTGCAAACCGCCATAGCCGTGGGTTCTTCTGCAATATACCCTGCAATGGTGCCGGCATTTAAAGCAATCAGCATGGTAGAAAAGTCAGCAAGTTCGCTTACTTCCGCTGTTGTCTGGGCAGAGAGTGCTTCCAGGTGCGAGGTGCCGGACTGTGCCGCAATTTTCTTGCCGGCAAGGTCAGCAATCGTATTTACGCCCGCAAGTGCATCGCCCTTGGTAATGGCAACGAGGTTCGATACATAGTAAAGATCGGAAAAATCGATTTTTTCCTTTCTCTCGTCGGTGGGGCTCATGCCCGCAATAATCATGTCCAGATTGCCAGACTGTACAGCCGGAATCAGGCTATCCCATTCATAGGAATAAATTTCCAGCGTTTTGCCCATGGATTCTGCAATCTTCTTTGCAACCTGCACATCATAGCCGTTTGTGAACATATTGGCTACATTCTGGATTGGAACGGCGCCGTTTGCATCGTCGGTCTGAGACCAGTTAAAGGGAGCGTAGTTGCACTCCATACCTACCTTCAGGACATTGTCTGAAGAAGAGGGGGTTTCTCCCTTGTTTCCGCAAGCGGAAAGCGAGAAGACCATCAGGCCTGCAAGCAGGAGACACATCAGTTTTTTCATAAGAATCTTCCTTTCTTTTTCAGGACGCCGAACCACGGAAAAATAAAACCGCGGGCGTTTGGGGAACGCCCACGGGTAGACTACTTTATTATGCAACGAATATGATAGCGCTCCACAAAAAGTGACAGGACATAACATGTTTTGCTATATCCCAACATATATGCCCGGGCAACATATACATTTCGGCGGCTTTCCCTTTCACAAGGCTCCGATACCCGTCGTTAAACCCTGCTACTGATAAAATCCGCGCCTCTACCAGTTGATATTCCGAAGTGTTGGAATCCATATGTAATTGTATATATATTATGGCATCAAAATATAAAATTGTCAAGTGTTTCGTAAAAATTTGTCGATTTTTCGTTGAAAAAGGCATAAAAAGGGGCTGTAGATTAACGCACAGTTAATTTACAGCCCCCTATGTTTTCTTATGCTTCTGCTTCAATTAAACCGTAGTTGCCGTCTTTTCGTTTATAGACAACATCAATTTTATCGGTTTCATCATTGTGGAACACAAAGAACTCGTGTCCCAGAAGGTTCATCTGCAAAATAGCCTCCTCCGGACTCATCGGCTTTATGGCATGTTTTTTGCTTTTCACAATTTTAAATTCGGTTTCCTCTGCTTCTGCGGGAGCAGCATCCTGTGCGTCAAAGGCGCCGGAGCGAAGCTTCTTTTCGAGCCGCGTTTTGTTTTTTCGAATCTGTCGCTCAATTAACTCTATGGCGTGGTCAATGGAGGCGTACATATCCGCGGATGTATCTTCGGCACGATAGACGAAGCCGCCATAGTAGATGGTAAGTTCTGCGGTCTGGCGGTCCTTTTCTACAGACAGCGTTACTTGGGCTTCGGCTGCTTCATCGAAGAATTTATCCAGCTTTAAAAGCTTTTTCTCCGTAAAGCTCCGGATGCCGGCGCTGATGTCAATCTTCCTTCCGGTAATGTTGGTCTTCATACAATCACTCCTTTTCGATATTTGAAACGGAATCCTCCGTTTGGGGAACGCTAGTCATCAAAGCCGATGGTTTCCTGTACGATATAGAGAGGCCGCTCCTTACATTCTTCATAAATGCGACCGATATAGGCGCCTAAAATGCCTAGAATAATGAGGACAACGCCGTTAAAGAAAAGCTGCACGGCCAAAAGTGAGGTCCAACCCCATGCGGTCGGCATGCCGCAAAGCTTTTGAATCAGTATGAATATCAAATAGAGGAAGCTAACGCCTGAAAGGCAAAAGCCGACCAGCGTTGCAAGCTTTAAGGGCTTATAGGAAAAGGAAGCTATACCATCCATGGCAAGCCGGAACATTTTTTTCAGCGGATATTTTGTTTCACCGGCAAAGCGTTCCTCGCGTACATACTCGAGCGCGTATTGTTTAAAGCCTACCCAGCTGACAAGACCGCGGACATAGCGGTTTCGCTCCTGAATCCTTTTCATTGTGTCGCAAACCTGCCGGTCCATTAGGCGGAAATCTCCCGTGTCGGTCGGAATATCGACCTGTGTCATGCGCTGGAGGAAGCGATAAAAGAGCTTAGCGGTAACTTTTTTGAATACGGTTTCGCCCTGGCGTTTGATGCGTTTTCCGTACACAACATGATAGCCTTCCTTCCATTTGGCCACCATTTCGGGAATAACTTCGGGTGGGTCCTGCAAATCTGCATCGATAATCACAACGGCATCGCCGCGCGCATAGTCCATGCCGGCTGTAATGGCAATCTGGTGGCCGAAATTTCGCGAGAAACAGATGAGGCGAATATGAGCATCCTTTTCAGCAATTTCGGCGGCAATGTGCGCCGTTTTGTCCCGGCTGCCGTCGTTAATAAAAAGAAGCTCGTAGTCATCGCCGATAGACTGCATAACGCCGGTGAGGCGTTTATAGGTTTCCAAAATCACTTCTTCTTCATTATACAGAGGGACAACGATTGATAACATTTTCTATTCTCCTTTAGTAACAAAGTGTCCAGCTTGCGAGCCATTTGAGGCAGGAAAGCACATAGCTTTTTGGCACCACCGCGCCGGATAAAACCGGATAAAAGGCGAGGAATACAATCCCGGAAGCGATGGTAAATATGCAGATAGCACGCCGGGCAAAGGGAAAACGATAAAGTGCAACGCGAAAGCCATACACAAGTGCCAAAATTGCGAAGGGAAGGCTGGCGAAATAATGATAAATAAATACAACGCGCGAAATGATTGCCCAGGGCAAAAGCTGCGAAAGATAGCCCATGCCAATGAAAAGAGCCTGTTTTATCGGGCGGCGCTTCCAAAGGGCGTAGGGGAGATAGAGAAGGAGCCCGCCCGTTGCGACGGCGCTTGTCCACCAAAGAAGCGGATTTCCCATACCGACAATGCTGGAAGCCTTGCCTACAGCGGCAAGAGCAGGATTCCCATAATACCAGACCGGGCGCAAAACGAGCGGCCAGGTGTACCACATTGAAGAAAAGGGATGCTCGGCCGTAAGCTTACTATGATAGGAAAACATGTGCGTCTGATACCGCCAGAAATTTTCCCAAAAGCTTTCCGCACCATCCGCAATATGAATGGGGATATAGCTTACATAATATATTATAAACGGAATCACCACAAAAAACAAGAGGCAAGGCACACAAATTAACAATTCTTTCAAATTTTTTTTGCGAATCCGTCTATATAACGCGATGAAAAAGAGAATGGCGAGACCGATGCCTCCATAAAATCCTATCCATTTTGAGGCGATTGCAAGACCGAAGGAAACACCGGAAAGCCCGAGAAAAAGGCAAACTTTTCCAAGAGGGAGAACTTCAGCTTCCTCGTAGAAACGATACATAAAATAATACATGAGCAGTATGAAGAACACAGGGAATGAGTCAATGGTGGCAATACGCGTTTGCGAAAAGTGCATACAGTCAAAGGCCATAAGAAGCATGGAAATGAGCGCGAGGAAACTGCTTTTAAAAAGGCGCTTTGCAAATACAAAGATTAGTGGCAGCATCAGCGTGCCAAACAGCGTTCCCATAAAGCGCCAGCCGAACGGATTCATGCCAAAAAAGCGGATTCCAATGCCGATGAGAAGCTTGCCGAGCGGCGGATGCGTCGTTTCGTAATGTGGTAGATATTCAATGTGCTCAAAGGCGCTTCTGGCGTGATAAATCTCATCAAAATAGGTGCTGTTGAGATGGGTGGCGGCGGGCGAACAGAGGTTCTGCTCATCAAAAAGAGCGCTGGAAGAGGAAAGGGGAATCTGCACGCCGTCGGCATCGTAAAATGCTGCTTCATACACGGTGGCAGCGCCGCCCGAAAAGCGAACGCGGACAAAACGCCCCAAGGCGTTTAGTGTGTATGTTTCCCATTTGAAGCAGTCGGGGGTTTCAAAGCCTACCGGCATGGACCAGCTGGTCCCGTCCTCGGAAAACTCAAAATAGACGGTAGAGTGTCCGAGCCCTGTGTAAACGGAAGCGGAAGCAACAGAGCGCACCGCGCCGAAATCGGCAATCCCTTCGGCATCTGCGGGCGTGGTGGGGGCAAAAGTGTTTCCGAGATTTGTAAAGGCAAGTGTGGCATATAAAAGCGTGACGGTAATCATTTTCCCGACATCCCTGCGTGTAACGGATACGGTTTTTATTTCCGGCACGGGACGCAGCCGCGCTTTCCCGGGGTATAGCTGCATACCTACATAAAGCGCATAGAGAAAGGCGAGAAGGTGGAAAAACGAAAGAAGGCTTGCTGTTTTATTGGGCGCGAGCGCGTAATAGATGCCTTCCTGACTTAAAAGATAGATGTAGGCTACATTTCCGAAATGGAGTAGCGAAACGAAAAATGCGAGGAAAAGAATGCGCATATCCCGCCGGTAGACATAGGCAAAAAAGAAAAACAAAACTGCAGGAAAGAGATAACGCTCGTGCATTTTTGCGCCAAAGAGAAATACGCCAAAAAGAAGAAGTGCACCGCAGAAAAAGAAGCGCGAGGCGTCTTTTGCCCGCAGAAACAAGAAGGAGGAAAGGATTACGGAAGCAGCAACGCCGATTGTACCCCAGAGCCAATAAGGAAAGTGGGCAAAAGTTTCCGTCTGTAAAACGCCGTTTGCACCCAGGAGAGTGAAAAAATTGAAAGCGTTTAAGGAAGCGTATGGGTAGGAAGAAAGCGTTTTCAGATAGAGCGACGGAATAAAACCGGGATTTTTTGTAATGGCAAAGGGAAGGACAAGAAGCAGAAAAACACAAGCAAAGGTGGTAAGCGCCCCAAATAGCGTTTTCCAAAACTGCGGCATTTTCCGCTCGCGCCAAATTGACAGCAAAAACAAAGGCGAAAGCAGAAGTGCTTGCGGTTTTAGGAGAACGGAAATGGAAAAAAGCGCTGCGCTTTTATAATACTTTTTCTCCGCTAGGAAAACGAGGGCAAAAAGCAAAGCAGCGGAAAAAAGGGAATCCACCTGTCCCCAGACGGCAGAATTTATCCAAAGGGCAGGGCAAAAGACGAGGAGAAGGGAGATTGCAAGCGCAGAAGGGGTGCCCATTTCCTTCCGGATTGCCTTTTTATAAAGGTATACACACAGAAACGCGTCCGCTAAAATGGCAGGAAGCTTCAGCAGAAGCGTTTGAAAGGCCGGTGAGAGGACGGGAAAAAGTTTTTCTGCGCTGCCTAAAAGAAGGAGCACATAAAGATAGCCGGGGGGATAATCGCAAAAAACATCCGGAGAATAAAAGCCCCAAGGCCCTTCCGAAAAGGCGCGATGCGCCCAGCCGCGCCAGCAGGCCATATCGGTTGCATAGCCCGGCGTATACAAAGCCAGCAGGGCGCGGAAAAGAAAGGCGGCCAAAAACAGGAAAATGGGGAGTGTTGCATTTGCCCGACCGAAAGAGATAAGCGGCCGCTCAAATAGCAGAAAGCGGTATAGAAACACGAATAAAACACAGTAAATGGAAATGGAAAAGACAATGCTATACATAAAGGTTTCCTCCTGTCAAATAGTATACCATAAATGTGAATAAAAATCGAGACTTTTTCCATTATTTTCGAGTGCAACCCGGTTTTTTGAAAATTATTCATTTTTTTCTTGACAAGCCTTCAAAACTATGGTACAATAACTATCTGCATATAAAGAATGGATACTTATGTAAAGTTTAGCTTTCTTTTATACGCTTTTACAGCCGCAGGGCGTGCCCTTTGGCTTTAGAATGAGGAATGTTTTTCAGATAAATTTTAAAATGAGGTGAAGATTTATGGTACATCCCGTGCAACTCGGAAAGAACACACGCATGAGCTATTCCAAAATCGGTGAAGTGTTGGAGATGCCCAATCTAATCGAGGTGCAGAAAAATTCGTACAAATGGTTTATTGAGGAAGGCATTCGAGAGGTTTTTCACGATGTATCCCCCATCACGGATTATACCGGCAACCTCGTTTTGGAATTTGTAGATTATTCGTTGGACGATACGCCCAAGTATTCCATTGCCGAGTGCAAGGAGCGTGATGCAAACTATGCAACATCGCTGCGCGTAAAGGTTCGCTTGCGCAATCTGGAGACGGGTGAAATCAAGGAACAGGAAATTTTCATGGGCGATTTCCCGCTGATGACGGAGCAGGGTACCTTCATTATCAATGGTGCGGAGCGCGTTATCGTCAGCCAGCTCGTCCGTTCTCCCGGCATTTATTTTGAACAAAATGTCGATAAGGTGGGCAAGAAACTCTTAAATGCAACGCTCATCCCGAACCGCGGCGCATGGCTGGAATACGAAACGGATTCCAATGATGTGCTCTGGGTGCGTGTGGACAGAACCAGAAAATTGCCGATCACGGTTCTTTTGCGTTCGCTGGGTCTTGCCACGGATATGGACATTATCAATCTGTTCGGCGAGGATGAGCGGCTTTTCACTACGATTGAAAAGGATGCGGCAAAGACGGAAGAGGAAGCGCTTTTCGAAATCTATCGCCGCCTGCGTCCGGGCGAACCGCCTACAGTGGAAAACTCTCGCGCTCTTTTACAGATGTTGTTTTTCGATCCGCGCCGATATGACCTGGCTCGGGTTGGTCGGTATAAATTTAATAAAAAGCTTTCCATCGCTGCGCGTATTGCAGGGCGTATTGCCGCGGAGGATATTATCGACGAGCGCACCGGTGAGGTGATTGTGGCGGCCGGCGAGGTCATTCGCCGTGATGCGGCAGAGGCTGCAGAGCGTGCGGGTGTAAATCTTGTTCAGGTTGCTGTGGAAGATAAGAACACCGGCGAGAAGAAAGTTATCAAAATTTTCTCCAATAATACAGTTTTCCTTTCGGAATTTGTTGATTTTGATGTGGAAGACCTCGGTATCCATGCCAAGGTGCGTCGTGCCGTTTTAGAAGAAATTCTGGCTGAAAACGAGAGCGAGGAAGACATCCGTGCGGCGATTGTGCGCCGGATGGATGAGCTGGTGCCGAAGCATATTACAGAGGACGATATTTTTGCTTCCATTAATTATTGCCTCAATTTGTTTGATGACATTGGCAATGTGGATGATATTGACCATCTGGGTAACCGTCGTCTGCGTGGCGTTGGCGAGCTTTTGCAGAACCAGTTCCGCATGGGTCTTGCCCGTATGGAGCGCGGCGTTCGTGAGAGAATGAGCATTCAGGATCTCGATATTGTTACGCCCCAGTCGCTCATCAATATCCGCCCGGTTGTGGCCACCATTAAAGAATTTTTCGGTTCTTCCCAGCTTTCTCAGTTCATGGATCAGACGAATCCGCTGGGCGAACTGACACATAAAAGAAGACTTTCTGCGCTCGGTCCCGGCGGTCTTAGTCGTGAGCGTGCAGGCTTCCAGGTCCGTGATGTTCACTATACACATTATGGCCGCATGTGCCCGATTGAAACGCCTGAAGGTCCGAACATCGGTCTTATCAACTCGCTCAGTACCTATGCGCGCGTCAATGAATACGGCTTTATTGAAGCACCTTATCGCAAAGTTATTCGCGAAGAGGGAAGAGTTACAGACGAGATTCATTATATGACAGCGGATGTCGAGGATGAATATGTAGTTGCCCAGGCGAACGAAGAGCTTTCGGAGGACGGCAAATTTATTCACAAGAAGGTAACGGCACGCCATAGAGATGAATTTATGGAAGTAAGCCCGACAGAAGTGGACTACATGGATGTTTCGCCGAAACAGGTGGTTTCGGTTGCTACTACGATGATTCCCTTCTTGGAAAATGATGACGCGAACCGCGCGCTGATGGGTTCCAACATGCAGAGGCAGGCTGTACCGCTTCTGCGCACCGATTCTCCGGTTGTTGGTACCGGTATGGAATACAAGGCTGCGAAAGACTCGGGCGTTGTACTGCTTGCTCCGTGCGATGGTTTTGTGGATAAGGTTTCCGCAAGCGAAATTGTCATTCGGGACGAAAATGGCGAGCGCTATGCGATGCAGCTTTCCAAATTCATGCGTTCCAACCAGGGGACTTGCATTAACCAGCGACCCATTGTAAATTGTGGCGAAGCGGTAAAGAAGGGCGATATTATTGCAGATGGCCCGTCTACCGATAATGGCGAAATTGCACTTGGAAGAAATGTACTCATTGGTTTTATGACTTGGGAAGGGTACAACTACGAAGACGCAATTCTGATCAATGAAAAATTGGTCCGCGATGATGTATTTACCTCCATTCATATTGAAGAATACGAATCAGAATCGAGAGACACAAAGCTCGGGCCGGAAGATATCACGCGCGAAATCCCCAATGTGGGCGAGGATGCGCTGAAGGATTTGGATGAGCGTGGCATTATCCGTGTCGGTGCAGAGGTTCGTGCCGGTGACATTCTGGTTGGTAAGGTTACACCGAAGGGCGAGACGGAGCTTACGCCGGAAGAACGCCTCCTTCGTGCTATCTTCGGCGAAAAGGCCAGAGAGGTGCGTGACACCTCGTTGCGCGTGCCGCATGGTGAAGCCGGTATCGTTGTCGATGTCAAGGTATTTACAAGAGAAAATGGGGATGAGATGCCCCCTGGTGTAAATCAGATTGTTCGTTGCTATATTGCACAGAAAAGAAAAATTTCTGTTGGAGATAAGATGGCTGGCCGTCACGGAAACAAGGGTGTTATTTCCCGCATTCTGCCGGAAGAGGATATGCCGTTCCTGCCGGATGGTACGCCGCTTGATATCGTTCTGAATCCGCTCGGTGTTCCGTCGCGTATGAACATCGGACAGGTACTGGAGGTTCACTTGGGACTTGCAGCGCGGAAGATGGGCGTTAAGATTGCAACACCTGTTTTCGACGGTGCAACGGCTGAAGATATTGCAGAAGCGCTGGAAAAGGTCGGCTACAGAGCAGACGGGAAAACCGTTCTGTACGATGGCCGAACCGGCGAACCCTTTGATAACCCTGTAACCGTTGGTTATATGTATATGCTGAAGCTTTTGCATCTGGTTGATGATAAGATTCACGCGCGCTCGACAGGCCCCTACTCGCTCGTTACGCAGCAGCCGCTCGG
>JAZSDW010000041.1:0-2101 GCA_045531355.1 Clostridia bacterium
GCGCCGGTTGTGCCGTTTTGCTGCGCCTTCTGGAAACCGAATATCCCGGCATCGAGCTTTGCTGTGCATTTACGGCACAGGAAGAGGTCGGCACAAGAGGTGCGCAGGCCGCGGCAGAGTATTTCCGTCCCGACCTTGCAATTGTTGTTGAAGCTACTTTTTGTTCCGATATTTTCCCGACGGAGCCCTTTTCGCATGTTACAACGCTGGGCGCAGGTCCTGCGCTGACCTTTTTGGATCGGGTGGCAACGCCGGACAAAGGCCTCGTATCTTCTCTGTCCCTTGCCGCGAAGCTGCATAATATCCCTTGGCAGTACAAGCGGGCGGCCGGCGGCGGTACAGATGCCGGCACGATTTCGCGCGCGGTAGAGGGAATCCCCACCGCCATTCTCTCTCTTCCCTGCCGAAACCTGCATTCTCCGGCCTCGGTCATTGCGAAAATCGACTACGAAAACCTATGGAAGCTTCTGGACGCCTGGCTCCGCACGGCGGCTGCTTCCCTTTAAAGGAGCATACTATGGAAACCATTCTGAAAACACTTGCGCATATTCCTTCCCCCGCAGGAAACGAGATACAACTTTGTGCAACCATACAATCCTTTCTTCCCGAGAGTACAGCAAAAGTCGACGCGCACGGCACGCTGATTTTTCACAAAAAAGGGGTTGGTGAAAGCACGGTGTTTCTCACTGCTATGGACACGCCCTGCCTCTATGTCACCTACAACGAAGGCAATTTTGCGCGTTTTAATGCCGTGGGCGGTCTTGTGCCTTCTGTAGGTATGTCTGTCCTTTGCGAAACAGGAGAATATGGCATTATTGGTGAGAATGCCGAAGGCAAATGGATTGACACCGGAGAAAACCGGCTCGAAATCGGCATGTGGGCCGTGCCGGTACCTTCCTACCATAGAATGGGCGATGCCTTCTGTGGTGGTACTTTTCTAGGACAATATGCTGCCATTACCGCTATGCTTCTTGCCGCAAACGAAGCTTGCGGCCGCGACGCCTATTTTGTATTTGGCACTAAAAGCCAAATCCGCCAATTTTCCCCTGCCTTTCTTCGTACTATCGAGGCAAAGCGACTTTTCTCCGTTGAAACCAGCGCGGCAAATGACTTTCCGGCTGAAAAAACTGTATTTTCCGCTCTGGGAAGCGGCACGGCACTCCGCGTAAAAGATGCGTCCATGCTTTCTTCCCCCTTGCTTTTATCCACTTTGGAAGCCAGCCCCTTTAAAACTTATCGGGAGGTCAGTACACTTGCCGGCATTGGTGGCATAGCCCAGAAAGCATTTGGCGGCATTGAAAGTGCCGGCGTCGGGATTCCGGTTCGCTATCTCGGTACACCTACGGAACTTGTTTCCTTTTCGGATATCGAAAACACCGCGCACCTTCTTTCCTATATGCTGGAGGCTTAAACTTCCCTTTCGTATGACGGGAAACAACAGAATATACTGTTCTCATTACAAAAGAATTGACATTATAAAAAAAATATGATATACTATTGTAAATTCTTACAAAAATTTTAGGAGGAACGAAAATGAAAAATTGGAAAAAAGTCTTATCTTTGGTTCTGGCAGTTGCTTGCTTGTTTGCCATTTCTGCTTGCGGCAAGTCTTCTACCACTTACAAGTTTGCAAGCGGTGGCACAAGTGGTACTTACTATGCAGCCGCCAATGCGATGGCTCCCATCGTTGGTAGTGCAGCAGGCATGACCATCCGCGTAGATTCCACCGGTGCTTCCAAGGCGAACATTCAGCTGATTCAGAAGGGTGAAGTTGATTTTGCCATTGTCCAAAACGATGTTATGGACTACGCTTATAAGGGCACAGACCTCTTCCAGGGCGAGCAGATCACAAGCTTCGCCACTGTTGGCGCTGTATATGCAGAAGTTTGCCAGATTGTTGCCACACCGGAAATTGAAACAGTTGCAGACCTTAAGGGGAAAACTGTTTCTATCGGTGACTCCGGCAGCGGCGTGGAATTTAATGCCATCCAGATTTTAGGCGCTTATGGCCTCACAAAAGAGGATATCACGGTTGTAAATGCTGACTTTGGAAACTCTTCTGAACAGTTCAAAAACGGTGCCATTGATGCCTTCTTCTGCA
>JAZSDW010000085.1:0-19840 GCA_045531355.1 Clostridia bacterium
CCGCCGGCGCACCCACAACCAACATTACCGACCTTGCAAGCTCCGCGAAGAAATTTAAGCTCTTAACGATTGATGATGCGCATATCGAAGCATTGAAGGCGGATTATCCCTTCTATTCTGCTTACACTATCCCGGCCGGTACCTATAGCGGTATTGAAGAAGATGCACAGACTGTTGCGGTAAAGGCAACCATCATCTGCAAAGCTGACCTTCCGGAAGAAGATGTTTACAACTTCACTAAGGCTCTCTTTGAAAAGAAGGCTGAACTGGAAGTTGCACACGCAAAGTTTAAGGAGCTCGACCTTGCATACGCAACAGATGTCGGCTCTGTCCCCTTCCATGCCGGTGCACAGAAATATTTTGACGAAGTAAAATAATGCATTTTTTGCGGAAAAATTGTATTTGGGTTATGGCCGCAGCCGTCGTTGTTGCGGCCATTGCCGTATATATGCCTTCTTCGCCATCTCTTGTGCTGCGGGAGGCTTCCACCGGAAAGCGTTTCGCATGCTATCCGTTCCCAGCCGGCTCTACCTTTTCCGTCACCTTTGTCCATTCCGTAAATCAATCGCCGGTAACGGACTATTACAGGGGGCAGGAGGATAACTCTCTCCTTTGCTACGCCACAAAATTCCATGCCTATGGTGCGGGAATTCCGGAAAGCTGGCCCGAAAATGCAAAAGTTGAAACCTCGACCGACGGGATTTATGTCAGCAATTTACATATTCTCCTTCCGGATGTAACCTACATTGTCGGTACTGTTTCCGACCACACCCTCACCATTGGCGATGCGGATATCAGTCTTCGAGAATTGTGTGGTAAAAACGCGGAGGTTCTCTTCAAAATCGAATAAAGGAGCTTCTTTATGAAAGACGAAAAAATAAATATAACGCAAAGTACAGACGCCCCTATCGACGCGGATGCGTTGATGGCTGAATTTGACCGCGAATCCAACACCCGCCATTTTACGGGTGGCAAAAAGATTGTCATTAACACTTTGATGGTTTTCTTTGCGGTTTTTGCGCTTTGCGTCGCGCTTCTTGGCCGGTATCTCAACAAAATCCCGCTTCTTTCCTCTGTAATGGTTTGGCCGGGAAACTGCGCTGTTTTTTTAGCACTCATCTTATTGATCGCCTATTTAATTTATCCTGCGTATAAAAGCCAGGTAAAGCGCATAAATTTTATTCCCTGGTACGATTATGTATTAGGTATTCTCTCATTCCTTTGCTTTATGTATATTGCGTTAAACGCCCGGGAAATTGCCATCCGTGCTATCAATATCAATGCAATGGATAAAACCGTGGCTGTGCTTGCGATTCTTCTCCTTTTCGAAGCGTGTCGAAGAGTCGTGGGGCTTCCCATTTTATGTGTCATTGCTGCGCTAATGGCGTACACCTTCTATCAAGGGACTACCCTTCCGCGGTTTTTACAAACGCTCGTTTACACGAAAGACGGTATTACCGGTACCCCGCTACAAATTTGCACAAATTATCTATCCCTCTTTATTCTTTTCGGCGCGTTCCTCGAAAAAACCGGTATCGGTGCTTTCTTTGTTGACCTTGCAAATTCCATCGCGGGCTTTGCTTCGGGCGGCCCGGCAAAAGTAGCGGTTATCTCCAGTGCGCTGGAAGGCATGTATTCTGGCTCTTCTGTTGCAAACACCGTTGGAAGCGGCTCTATTACGATCCCTACGATGAAGCGTGCTGGATATAAGCCTGAATTTGCGGCCGCAGTAGAAGCCGCCGCCTCCACGGGCGGACAAATTATGCCCCCTATTATGGGTGCTGCCGCCTTCCTGATGTCAGAAATCACGGAAATTCCGTATATCACCATTGCCGTTTCCGCGATTCTGCCGGCACTTTTATACTTTGCCGGTATTTTCATGATGATACATTTTGAAGCGAAAAAGCTCGGCCTTCGCGGGCTCAAGAAAGAAGATATTCCGCATTTTGGCCGTCTGATGCTTCGTCGCGGCTATCTGTTGCTTCCCGTTGTGGTGCTGGTATTCTTTATGAGCCGCGGTATGACGCCCGCCTATTCCGTTTCGCTGGCTATTTTGACGGCCATTCTCGTCAGCTTCTTTTCGAAAGACACCCGTCTTTCTCCGCAACGCTTTCTAGAGGCGCTCACAGGCGGCACGCGTAGCACTATTGCCGTTGCAATCGCCTGTGCCGTTGCCGGCAATGTTGTAGGCCTTGTAAGCCTTTCCTACCTCGGTCAGGAGCTTATGGACCTTCTGGTTATCGTTTCCGGCAGCAGCCTGTTTTTAGCGCTCATTTTGGTTATGCTTTCCTGCATCGTACTTGGTATGGGTGTTCCGACCACGGCAAACTATGTCATTATGGCCACAATGGCCGCACCGCTCATCTTAAAGATTGCACCCGAGTCGCCCGTGCTCGCTGCACATATGTTCGTATTCTATTTTGGGATTGTGGCGGATATTACACCGCCTGTTGCTCTGGCCGCCTATGCCGGAAGTGCGATTGCAAAGTCTAATCCGCTCAAAACAGGGATAACAGCCACCCGGCTCGCTATCACCGCCTTTATCATTCCCTTCATTTTTGTTCTCCAGCCAAAAATGCTCTTTATTGATGCCACCCTTTTGGAAGTGATTAAGATTGTTGCAACCTCCTTTGTTGGTATTGTAGCGATTTCGGCCGGCATGGAAGGTTTTTGCAAGACGAAGCTCGCCTGGTACGAGCGTATCATCGCTTTAGGCTCCGGCCTTTGCCTCATCGCGCCGGACACCATGACGGATATTATTGGCATCGCCGTCTTTGCAATCTTCCTTATCTGCCAATTTTTAAAAGCAAGACGAATCCATCCCTCTGTATCCTAGCTAATAAAAAAGCCCCTATGCAATCGCACAGGGGCTTTTTTTATTATTCGGGCAGGCTTCTTGCCAAAGCTGCGTTGGTATAACGGCTATCTGCGGTTACCTCTCGAAGAACACAGATTTCTTCCGGCAAAGTAAACGCTTCTTCTTCCGTCGAAAGCTCGACCTCCAGAAAAGCTTTATCCTTCCAGAAGGGAAATATATCAATTTCCAGAATATGGCCGTCATACGGCATGCAGTACCTCGTTTTTCGGATAGGCCTTCTGTCCGCATCGGCTGACAGAAGCAAATCCTGATACATTTTCTCGCTGATTTCTTTTTCGGTTTCCTCTCGTTTTATCGCCGAGATTCTGCGTTTCACCGTATGAACATAGGTCGTTTTTCCGTTCTCAGTAATTTGCCGAACGCGCGCGCTTTCCTTTTCAGCTCCCTTCAAATAAGTTTGCACAAGAGAAAGCCGACGGCTCGCTTTCTGTGAAAGCCAATTTTCTTCCGGCATGGTTATTAAAAATTTCCGTTCAATTTCAAATCCAGCTTGCTTCATAGCTTTGTAGGAATCCCTGCACCTCCTTCTGCTGATTTTCTTGGTTTGATTGTATCAAACGAAGGCTTTTTTGTCAAGTTCCGATTGTTTATCCGCTCTTTTTTTACAAATTTTCCGAAAAATATAAAAAAATAGAAAAAAATACTTGTATAATCCAAAAAGTTGTGCTATAATGTATCTGTTTTATTATGGAAGCATTCCGAAGGAGGTGTAATATATATGGCAAAGTGTGATATCTGCGGTAAAGGTCTTTCGTTTGGCATTCAGGTTAGCCATTCACACAGAAGATCGAACAAGGCATGGAAGCCCAATGTGAGAAGAATTAAAGCAATCGTTGGCGGTACGCCGAAAACGGTGCATGTATGCTCCCGTTGTCTTCGTTCCGGCCTTGTAACGCGTGCGTAGTTTTTGCACCAAGAGGAAGATATTTGTTTTTCGCACAAATATCTTCTTTTTTTCTGTCAACACAATTTCAGAAAGGAATAGAAAAATTGAAAGAGAAACGCAGATGGGGCGATCGGGCTGACGGACGCCGTCTTCGCACATTGAATCCCATGTCTATGGTTTCCCCTTACATTATGAAAACGCGTGCCGGTGCACAAAACAAGGTGCATTACACGCTGGATATTGAACCGGTTGAGGCCTACATTCGCCGCAAACGGCAGGAAGGTCTGAAAAGTTTTGGCGTTCTCCATGTTATGGTGGCCGCCTATATCCGAACGGTTGCATGTCGTCCGGCAATTAATCGTTTTATATCCGGGCAGAAAATTTATGCCCGTCATGATATTGAAACGATTATGGCCATTAAAGAATCCATGACGCTGGACGCACCGGATACTATGATTAAGCTTTCTTTTACACCAGAAGCCACAGCTGACGATGTATATCATGCTTTTGTAAAAGAAATTGAAGCCAACCGCTCGCAATCAGAGGGAGAAAGCGGCTTTGACAAAACGGCACGCATTCTTCGTTATTTTCCCGGTCTTTTCTTAAAGTTCACGGTGTTTGTTCTGAATTTTCTGGATTATTTCGGACTTCTCCCCCGCTTTTTAACGAAAATCAGTCCCTTCCACGGCTCTATGGTTATTACCTCTATGGGGTCTTTGGGCATTCCGCCCATTTATCATCATCTTTATGATTTCGGGAATGTTCCCATCTTCTTTGCCTACGGTGCCAAAAAAAAGATGGTTGTACCCAAACGAAAGACGATGGAACCGGAATCCCGAAAATTTTTAGATTTCACCGTTACAACTGACGAGCGCATTTGCGATGGCTATTATTTTGCTTCCGCGCTCAAAACGCTCTGCAGTATCCTCGAAAATCCCGATGTGTTGGACGCCCCGCCCGCTACGGTTGTGGAGGATGTCCGCTAACGCCCTTTTGAAGGCGGCAACAATTTGTTGCCGCTTTTTTTGTTTTCTCCGCGCGATTTTGTTTGACATCCGGCCATAATTGGTGTATGATATATACACTGAAAAGTTTTGTCTTTTCGCGATTTGATTACTTCGGAAGGAAGCTTACTTATGAAAAAACTTGCTGATATTTTCGCTTATATTTTACCCTTCGGCATTTTGAGCATGTTCGTCTTTTTTGCAGGGCTTTCCCCTATGCCGGACATCGGTTTCTTTGGTATCTATGTCCTTTGCTTTCTGCTTGCACCGATCCTTGGGGTAGCTATGCTCCCCCGCGTCTTTCGTAGGTTTCTGTATGGCCTTTGCGTTTTCATTTTTTCCTGTGGGATTCCTGCGGCCTTGGTTCTGGGAGGCAAGGCGGGCGGCACCGTGCTTTTGATTTTTGGTGTGCTTGCTATAAGCCTTTTGCAGATTCATCGCGCCTTACCGCTGGATACCCCAGATATTGCGCATCTCGTTATGCGGGGGCTTCCGCCCGCTCGCGCACGGCGAAAATTGCTCCTTCGCGAAAGCTATGCTTTCTTTTTCTTCTATAGCGGCCGTTTTATGGCGCTCGCCGGCGTTTGGCGCCTTTTCATTGTGGGAGAATTTACACTTTCCGCACTGTTTTCAATGTCCCTCTCCGTCGTTTCCCTCGGCTTTTGTGGGCTTCTTCTTTCCACTGTTTTGGGCGCAAATCTTTCACGCAGGCCGGAATATGTGCCCCGAAAGGGGCGCCTCGTCGGCATTTTGCTCCTTACGCTTTCTTTGCTTCTGATTTTTGCCTATATATACTTTGGCGAAGCGTATACGGCGCCCGAGCCGACACTTGCCTACGCCCTGCAAACCGTGCAAACGATTCTGACGCCGGCACTTATCGCTACCGCCATCTCTTTCCCGCTTGGCATGGCGATAGGGTATCTGCTCTCCCTGATAGGCAACCGCTTTTTCCGGTGGATTTTAGGCGGACTTCTGCGTCTCCCACTGCCGCTTTGGGCGGGACTTTTCTATCTGTGTCTGCCAGTTTTTTCCCTCCGGCTTCCTGTCTCCATTTTGGTTCCACTCCTTCTTTGGAGCGCGTACACCATGCTCGAAAGCCGTGCTGCTCTTTTTCCCTTTCGGCAATTCCCGCCGGCCGGACAGAAAAAAGCCCTCCGCTGGCCCCTTTTTCATCGCATTCACTTCGCACTCTTACCGCGGATTGCGGTATGTGCACTGTTGTCCTCGCTCCTTATAGGATTTTCCTCCTTTGATGCGCTTTCCGCAGAAACGGCATTTGCTTCAGCGAGCATTTTAGCCGTGACCATTTGTATACTCTATGTACTCTGTTTCTTTGTAAAGGAGGCACGGCACTATGAATAAGGCATTATTTTTAGAAAATGTTTTCCTCCGCACCGGCGACCGACAAATTTTTTCAGAACTTTATCTGGAAGCAAATCGTGGCGAAATTCTTACCATCTGCGGTACCAGCAACAGCCATTTTCATTTCCTGCCTGCACTCCTTTCCCGCACACTCCCCTCGCCCTTTTCTCTGGAAGGAACTGTACAAGTAGACGGCGCTGAAATCCAGCAGCTCGGCGAAGAGGAAATGCGCTTTGCACGCATGATGAATCTCGCAGTTTTACCGGAAATTCATTCTGTGCATCTGCGCGGTTTAACCGTGCAGAAATATATTACACTTCCTTTTAAAGAATCGGTTAAAAAATCCGTGCACGAAATTATGGCCGATGCGCGCCGCATTATGCAGCTCCTCGGCATATCAAACCCAGACCGCGTCCTGCACAGACGCCTTGCCTCGCTCACCGCGCAGGATAAGCGTGCCGTCTTGTATGCTGCAGCGCTTTCTACCGATCCTGCAGTGGCCATCGTCTTTACAGATACACCGGATCTTTCCCCCACAGAATCGGACCTGCTCTTCTCGCTTCTGATTAAGGTCTGCAAAATTAAGAATATTGCTCTTTTGATGCTGACGAGGGATATTGGATTTGCCCGCAAATATGGCGAGCGCGTGTACCTTGCCAAAAAAGACAGAATTTTCCCGCTGGAAGGCGCGGCGCATCCGTATCTTCATTTTCTGGAAGCGGCTGCTTCCATGCAAACGCGTACGCCCGCACCATGCGGCGAAGCCATCCACCTTTCTGCAGCAAATGCCATGCCTGTCCGAGGCATGAAAAGTCTGGACTTTGTTCTGCACGAAGGCGAAATTCTGGCCTTCCCTTGCAAAAATCCGCTTCCGGTTTTCACCGGTCGGCGCAAGCCCGTAAGCGGCACGCTGTTTGCGGACGGGAGGCCCCTAAAAAAGAACATGGCCTTCCGGAAAAAAATTATGCCGGTACATCTTGGAATGTCTTTCCCTCCCGTTTCTTCGGTAGACGCCTTGGCCTCTGTATATGCCGTTCGGCCTTCCCAACGCCTTTCTACCGAAACGCTTTACACCACGCTCGGCCTTCCTGCTGATTTCGGCAAACAGACCTGCTCGCAAAAAAGCGCGTTCGACACCCTTCGTCTTGGTCTTGTTTGTGCAGCGATAGCAGAAGCGCGTGTCATTCTGCTTACCGATTTAGAGCGTCTGACCGCCCGTGCGGATCAATATGAAATTTTAACACTTTTAGAGAAAGTCTGTGCGCATACCGGTGCCGGCGCGCTGGTGTTTTCCAATAATACCAGCGTTTTGCACGCCGTTGGAACGGAGTTTTTCAAGGCATCATCCCTTGCAGAGCGCCCCATGCCGGAAGTCGCCGAAGAATGTGCTTCCCCCTCTTTAGCCGGAAAGGAATGAATGAAAATGCGAATGCGACATAAAAAACACGAGGCCAAGCGGATGGCCGCCGTCGGGCAATACCTTATCTCCTCACCCGTAGAATATACACCCCTCTTCCCTTGTCATCTCGAAATTGGATGTGGCAAGGGTGGGTTTATCACGGAAATGGCAAAGCGTTATCCCGCTATAAATTTTCTCGCCGTCGAAAAAGTGTCTAGCGTTTTGGTGCTGGCAATGGAAAAAGCAGCCACGGCAGAACTTTCCAATGTAAAATTTATTGCCGGCGATGTTATGAATCTTAAAGCGTATCCCTTTTCGCAGGCTTTTGACCGCATTTATCTCAATTTCAGCGACCCTTGGCCCCGCCCGAAGCACGCCAAACGCCGTTTGACAGCGCCTGCCTTTCTTGCGCTTTATAAGTCGCTTCTCCGCCCCGGCGGTGACATTATTATGAAAACCGATAACGCGCCGCTCTTTGACTATTCTCTGGAAACTTTGCCGGCAAGTGGCTTTACGCTTACGAGCGTTACACGGGATTTGCATAAAGAAGCCGACCCCGAAAATGTGATGACGGAATATGAGGCTAATTTTTCTTCCCAGGGCATGCCCATTTATCGTCTCAAGGCTACGCTTTCTTTCTAACCGCCTATCCCCTTTTTACCAAATCCAAAATAAAATGCTTGCATTTTTCCTCTCCTTGTGTTATACTAAGCGTATACGGAGGCATAGCTCAGCTGGTTAGAGCGCTCGCTTCACATGCGAGAGGTCGTAGGTTCAAGTCCTACTGTCTCTACCAGAAGAAAGCACCTGCAAATTGCAAGTGCTTTCTTACAAAATTTTGACTATCTATTGAAAAAGATTATAATCTGTGATAGAATACTTATAGTTAAATAAGAAACGGGAGCTTGTGTTACAGGCTGAGAGGGAGGTAAAACCTCCGACCGAGAACCTGATTTGGATAATGCCAACGGAGGGATGCCTACGCACAGCGTTTGGGAATAACAAAGTGTAAATTGGAAGCTGCCAAATCGGCAGCTTCTTTTTTTATTTGCTTTTGAGGAGGCGAACATAGTGATATTGATTAATGGTGAAAAAACAGATATGGATGGTAAAACTCTTTGGGCGTATCTGATTTCTTCCGGATACGATACAAAACGAGTTGCAGTAGAACTTAATGGCTGTATTGTGCCGAAATCGGATTATGAAAAAACCGTTTTGTCAGGTGGGGATAAGGTTGAAATTGTAAGTTTTGTGGGAGGTGGTTAATATGATTCCGGAACAAAAAGAATGGTACAAAGCGTTAGAAGAAAGACACGGCGAAATTTTGCAGAAAAAGCTATCGGAAACAACCGTTTCTATATGCGGTCTTGGCGGACTTGGTTCAGCAATTTCCGTTATTCTCGCTCGTATGGGAATCGGAACGCTCATCCTGGTAGACTTTGACAAGGTTGATCTATCTAATCTTCACAGACAGCAATACAAAGCTTCGCAGATAGGGATGTATAAAACGAAGGCGCTTAAAGAAAATCTTGTTGAGATTGCTCCGTATCTCGAAATTCAAACATATACAGAGGCAATGAAAGAGAGAAATTATGAAAAAATTTTATCTGATGCCGATATTGTTTGTGAAGCATTTGATAATGCTGAAGCGAAAGCTAACCTTGTGAACTTTGTTCTGGCATCAATGCCCGATAAATATGTCATCGCTTCATCCGGCATGGCCGGGCTTGGTAGTGCAAATGAAATACATACGCGAAAAATAAGCGACAGGTTTTATTTGTGCGGAGATGAAAAAAGTGATGTGTCAGACGGTATAGGACTTGTCGCATCAAGAGTGATGCTTTGTGCTGCCCATCAGGCACATATTGTAGTTAAGATTTTAGCAGATGAAATTGAAAAGAGGTAATGCGCAAATGAAAGAAGATAAACTTATTATTGGTGGACACGAATTTAGTTCCCGATTCATATTGGGTTCTGGAAAGTATTCGATGAAGCTTATTGAAGCCGCGATCCGTGATGCCGGTGCAGAAATCATTACGCTTGCGGTAAGACGGGCCAATACCAAAGACAACGAAAATATTATGGATTATATTCCTGAAGGTATTACATTGCTTCCAAACACAAGCGGAGCAAGAAATGCCGAAGAAGCTGTGCGGATTGCAAGACTCGCTCGCGAACTTGGATGCGGAAACTTTGTGAAAATCGAAATAATGCGCGACTCAAAGTATCTGCTTCCTGATAATGAGGAAACAATCAAGGCGACAAACATTCTTGCGAATGAAGGATTTATTGTCATGCCGTATATGTATCCCGACTTAAATGTTGCCCGTGACCTGGCAAGTGCCGGAGCTGCTACAATCATGCCTCTTGCTTCGCCTATAGGTTCAAACAAAGGCCTTGCTACAAAGGAGTTTATCCAGATTCTCATTGATGAGATTGACCTGCCGATTATTGTGGATGCGGGTATCGGCAAACCGTCACAGGCATGTGAAGCAATGGAAATGGGAGTAGCAGCGATAATGGCAAATACAGCACTTGCTACTGCAGGCGACCTTCCGCTGATGGCTTCTGCATTCAAATCCGCAATAGAAGCAGGAAGAACGGCATATCTCTCCGGGCTTGGTAGAGTATTAACAAGAGGTGCATCCGCCTCTGATCCGCTTACCGGATTTTTGCGTGATTAGGAGGGCCCGGAATGGAAAATCAATTCTTTGTTGATTCGGAGTTTTTATCTGCCGAAGCACTTGAGAAAAAACATAGACTGGAAACAGATCCCTCATCAAGAACGAATCATATGGAATACTTGCCCGGAATGGAGCAAATAGAATCTGATGTTTGCAGATGTGTTATGGAGCATATGAATTCATACGATTATTCCAAATACACCGAAAAGGATGTTAAAAAAGCGCTTGAACATACAACTTGTACCATTGATGATTTCAAAGCTCTACTGTCGCCTACAGCCGAACCATTTTTAGAGCAGATGGCAGAACGGGCGAGAATGGAAACAAGTAAGCATTTCGGGAATACAGTATATTTGTTCACGCCTTTATATATTGCCAATTATTGCGAAAATTACTGTGTTTACTGTGGGTTCAACTGCTACAACCATATAAATCGTATGAAGCTCTCACATGCGCAGATTGAAAAGGAAATGACGGTTATAGCGGACAGCGGCATGGAAGAAATCCTCATACTTACCGGTGAAAGCCGCAGCCAAAGCGATATTAAATATATTGGCGAGGCGTGTTCTCTTGCAAGAAAGTATTTCAGAATGGTGGGACTTGAAATATATCCGGTAAATGTTGATGAATATAAGTATCTTCACGAATGCGGAGCAGATTATGTGACAGTATTTCAGGAAACATACGATGCTGATAGATATGAAAAACTGCATCTGTCAGGACATAAAAGGATATGGCCATACAGATTCGATGCACAGGAGAGAGCAATTTTGGGCGGCATGCGAGGGGTTGCATTTTCAGCACTTTTAGGGCTTTCTGATTTCAGAAAGGATGCACTGGCTACGGCGCTTCATGTATATTACCTACAGAGAAAATACCCGCATGCGGAAATGTCCTTGTCGTGCCCAAGACTGAGACCGATTATCAATAACGATAAAATCAACCCGCTTGATGTTCATGAGAAACAGCTGTGCCAGATTATATGTGCATACAGAATATTCTTGCCGTATGTAGGCATTACCGTATCGTCAAGAGAAAGCGAAAGTTTCAGAAACGGTATTGTGAAAATTGCTGCAACAAAGGTTTCGGCAGGCGTATCCACCGGCATTGGCGACCACGAGAGTAAATATGCAGGGAAAGAAAAAGAGGGTACAGGCGGAGATGAGCAATTTGAGATAGACGATAGCCGCAGTCTTAAAAAAATGTATAAGGATATCGAAAATGAAGGATTGCAGCCTGTACTGAACGACTATTTATATGTTTAAGGAGTGATGCCGAATGAAATTTGATTCCAGTATGTATTTTATAACTGACAGTTCAAATTACACAGAGGATGAATTTTTAAGAAGAGTTGCCCAGGCTCTGATGGGAGGCGTAACACTTTTGCAGCTTCGTGAGAAAGATAAAACAACCCGTGCGTATATTGAACTTGCAAAGAAAGTGCATGAACTCACTGCGAAATACAAAGTTCCGCTAATTATCGATGACAGAGTTGATGTAGCATTGGCAATAAATGCCGAAGGCGTGCATGTTGGACAAAGTGACATGCCTGTTGCTATTGCAAGAAAACTGATGGGCGCCAATAAAATTGTTGGTGTAACCACAAAAACAGTTGAACAGGCTGTGGAAGCTTTTACGCAGGGCGCAGACTATCTTGGCGTCGGGGCCATATATCCGACTACAACGAAAGTAAAGACGATTATCACATCAACCGAAACGCTTGATAATATATGCACCTCAGTTCCGATACCAGTAAATGCGATTGGCGGACTTAACAAAGGAAATATCGATGTATTAAAAGGGATTCCTATTGCCGGGATATGTGTTGTATCGGCAATCATGAAAGCAGATAATCCTAAACAGGCTACTATTGAACTTATAGCGAGAGCAAAGGAATTGGAACTATGTTAAAAGGAGCTATATTTGATTTTGACGGAACCATTGTAAATTCCATGTACATATGGGAAAACATCGCAATGGATTACCTTCGTTCCTTAGGTATTGAACCAAGAGAGAACCTTACCAAAGTTTTTGCAAAGTTCTCACTGGAACAGGCTGCAAAGTATTATCAGGAGCATTATGGAGTAACACTTTCAGCAAGTGAGATTATATCCGGCGTAAACGAAATGATAAGGGATTTCTACAGAACAAAAGTGTCGCTAAAAAACGGTATAAAAGAATACTTAAAGTATCTTCATGGCAATGATGTGAAAATGTGCATTGCAACCCTCACCGACCGTAACATCGTTAAGGAAACTTTGCAGAGGTTAGGAATATCCGAATATTTTTCAGCGGTGTTTACCTGCTCAGATTTCGGAGTCGGAAAAACTTCGCCCGAAATATACAGGACAGCACTTTTGCATCTCGGTACAGGAAAAGAAGAAACCTTTGTTTTTGAAGATACTCTATTTGCGGCACAAACGGCAAAGAACGATGGTTTTTCCGTTGTGGGCATATTGGATGAATACGAACCGAATCAAAAGACGCTAAAAAATGTATCAGATATTTATGCACTTGATTATACAGACAGTATGTTAAAGACAATTTGAAATTCAGCGGCAGGTCGGGGTATCCCTTTTTTGTTCCTTAATAAAAACAACGCAATTGAAAGGAGAATTTTTGTGAAGGTAGCATTATCAATCGCTGGCAGTGATTCCTGCGGAGGCGCTGGTATGCAGGCAGATATTAAAACGATGACGATGAACGGTGTTTATGCAATGAGCGTGGCAACTGCTCTTACCGCACAAAACACAACAGGCGTATGGGGCATTCAGGAAACCACACCTTCGTTTCTTAAACTTCAGATTGAAGCTGTGTTCAGTGACATTGTTCCGGATAGCGTAAAAATCGGTATGGTATCATCAGCCGAATTGATTACGGTTATTGCAGACACATTAAAACAATTTAAGGCAAAAAATATCGTGGTTGATCCTGTAATGGTATCCACAAGCGGTTCCCCTTTACTAAAAACAGAAGCTCTTACGATATTAACAGAGAAACTGTTTCCGCTGGCAACAATTATCACGCCGAACATTCCTGAAGCTGAAATATTATCCGGAATATCAATTTATGATAGCGATGATATGATAAAAATCGCAAAGCATATTAGTGAAAGCTTTGGATGCGCAGTCCTCCTCAAAGGCGGTCATACTGTCAGCGGTGCGAATGACCTTTTATATTCGAATGGTGCATATAAGTGGTTTTACGGAAAAAGAATTGATACTTCTAATACGCACGGAACCGGATGTACATTATCGAGTGCAATTGCTGCAAATCTTGCAAAGGGCTTTGATTTGTCAGAGAGTGTAAAAAGAGCAAAAGAATACATATCCGACGCACTTTCTGCTGGACTCATTTTAGGCGAAGGCTTTGGGCCCCTGATGCATAACTTCGATTTGAAAGAAAAATATACCGAAGAAATATCTGTTTGAAAGGAAGAGAGAAATGAGAGAATATGCAACACAAATGGATGCAGCAAGAAAGGGTATTATAACACCTGAAATGAAGGCTGTAGCTAAAAAGGAATACAAAAGCGAAGAGGAGATAAGAAAGCTTGTAGCGAAAGGACAGGTTGCAATATGTGCAAACAAATTACATACCTGTATTATGCCCAATGGAATAGGTTCAATGCTTCGTACAAAAATCAATGTAAATCTGGGCGTTTCAAAAGACTGCACAGATTATAATGTTGAAATGGAAAAGGTAATGGCAGCGGTCAATATGGGTGCTGAAGCAATTATGGATTTGTCTTCACACGGAAATACGCAGCCGTTCAGACAGAAACTTGTAAAAGAGTGTCCTGCAATGATTGGTACGGTTCCTGTGTATGACAGCGTTATCCATTATCAGAAAGATTTGAACACATTAACTGCGAAAGACTTTATCGATGTGATAAGGCTGCACGCGCAGGATGGCGTTGACTTTGTAACTATACACGCAGGAATTACAAGAAAGACGATTGAACAGATAAAAAACCATAAAAGAAAAATGAATATCGTATCACGAGGAGGTTCATTAGTATTTGCATGGATGAGCATGACAGGTGAGGAGAATCCGTTTTATGAATATTTCGATGAAATTCTTGATATCTGTCGTGAGTACGATGTAACAATCTCTCTTGGCGATGCTTGCCGTCCCGGATGTCTGGCAGATGCAAGCGATGTATGTCAGATAGAGGAACTTGTACGGCTTGGAGAACTGACAAAAAGAGCATGGGCAAGAGATGTACAGGTTATGGTTGAAGGCCCCGGACATATGCCGATTGACCAGATTGAGGCAAACATGAAGCTTCAGCAGACAATCTGTATGGGCGCACCCTTCTATGTGTTAGGTCCGATTGTAACAGATATTGCTCCTGGATATGACCATATTACATCAGCGATAGGTGGTGCGATTGCCGCATCAACCGGTGCAGCATTTCTATGCTATGTAACACCTGCAGAACATCTTGCTCTTCCGAATGTTGAAGATGTAAAGCAGGGTATCATTGCATCTAAAATTGCAGCACATGCCGCAGACATAGCAAAGAAAATACCGCATGCAAGAGATATGGATAATAAAATGGCTGATGCACGAAGAAACTTTGATTGGGATCTACAGTGGGAATGCTCGCTTGATCCTGAAACGGCAAAGAAGATACGAGACGACAGGAAACCCGAAATTGAGGAAAGTTGTTCAATGTGTGGAAAGTTCTGTGCAGTAAGAAGTATGAATAAAGCTTTAAACGGCGAACACATAGATATATTATAAAAAAAGAAAGTGCAGATTTATTTCCGCACTTTACTTACTTTTCATCATTTGACGAAGTTTTCGTCTTGTTCGGTTTATATGCCTTTCGAAGTCACCATTTGAAATGAATTCAGCGAGAACATATTGGTCAAATATAGGAACGGTACAGGAGTAAAATCCCATTTTATCAAAGAAAGGTTTCACAAGCTTCTCCGGCAGTACCATATAACCAACTCTCATAGAAGGGGCGATTGTTTTTGTAAAGGTGTTTACATAAATAACGCTACGGATAGGTTCGAGCGAAAAAACGGTATCTTCATTTTTGGTCGATACGGTAAATTCCGAATTGAAGTCATCTTCAATAATCACGGCGCTTCGATCTTTCGCCCACCTGATATATTCATTCCGCTTTGAGGCACTTGCCGTAATTCCGCTTGGAAAACTTCTAAACGGCGTTATATGAAGAACAGATGCTTTGGTTTTTGAAAGCTGGGAAGTGAGGATTCCGTCCTTCCCCAATTTCAGTAACTCACAGTTTGCTCCGTTTGCTCCGTAAACCGAGTGAATCTTTTCGTAAGACGGATTTTCAAGTGCATATATCTTGTCGCGTCCCAAAAACTGTACGATAAGACCGTAGAGATACTCAGCGCCGGAGCCAATTATAATCTGGTTATGTGAAACATGGATTCCTTTCCCTCTTGCAAGATACTCTGAAATTGCTTTTTTAAGTTCAGGGCATCCTGCGTTTGGTGACTTTATCAAAATGTCTTCACCGTACTTTGTTATAACATTGCGCATTGTTTTGGCAAGAACGGAGAATGGAAAGTCATTTGCATGATAGTGATGATTACTTAAGGAAATGTCGTGTGTCTCATTTTCGGCAATAGGAACAAAATCATTTTTGCGGTATGTCACAAAATATCCGCTCCGCTGTCTGGATTCAACATACCCCTCATCGCACAGTATCCCGTATGCGTGCTCCACCGTAATAACACTTGTCAGTGTTTCTTCGGCAAGCATGCGTTTTGAGGGAAGTTTTTCTCCGTATTTATATACCGCGTTTATTATGTCGCGTCTAAGTTGCTCATACAGTTGCATATATGCTTTTTGCGTGGAATTTGCATGAATTGCGTATTTCATCTGGTTATATTAAATTCTCCTCATTTGGTAGTTGTGATATGTTCAGTTCTATTATATAATAAATAAAAAATTTTGTAAAGAGGTTATTGAGAATGAAAACAAAAACACAAAAAATTGTAATTGCTTCTATGCTTGCGGCGCTTTGCTGTGTAGCGACAATGATCATCAAAATCCCCTCCCCGCTCAAAGGATATCTTAACTTAGGTGACTGTGTTGTTCTTCTTTCGGGCTGGCTATTGCCTCCTGCATACGGATTTGCTGCAGCCGGTGTCGGTTCGGCGCTTGCTGATGCGTTTTCAGGATATCTCATATATGCACCCGCGACCTTTATCATCAAAGGCATCATGGCACTTCTTGCTTATTTTTGCTTTAAGGGTATGCACAACAAACTCGGAACGACTCCATCAAGAATCATCGGCGGTGCGCTCGCTGAAATCGAAATGATTCTTGGATACTTTGTATTTGAAGGTTTTATGTATGGATTTGCACCTTCGCTTGTAAATATCCCTGCAAACAGCATTCAGGGGATTGCAGGCCTTATTATCGGATTAATTCTGGTCAGGATTTTTGAAAAAGCAAAGACCTTTTAATTGTTATCCGTCTTTTTACCAGCTCCGCCTTGCGGCAGATAGGTTTCCATTGTTCGTACAGCGCGCAATTCCATAAGGCCGAACGCTTTCAAATATTTCATAGGAACGCTTTCCGTTTTTCCCGCATATAGTATACTAAACGGAGGTGTACCAAAAATGTGTGGTAAACGCAGAGCAATTGGTGTAATTATCCTATCCTTTTCAATAGGTGCATTGCTTGCAGCCGCTCTGCCTCTGTGGATTCTTGCTATTATTGAAGCCATTATGCTTATTTGTATTGGATGGTGCTTTTTTAGTGGCGATTAAAGGAGGTGCGTCTTTTGAAGATTGTGGTATGGAAGGCGCCCCGTTTTTGGGGCGGCATCTTAAAGCGACTCTTTCGGGTAGGATAACAACACCGGCGGCCGGGTGCGCCAAATTGGTAGAAATCTCTCCTTCTTCTGGTGCGTCCGGCCTATTTTTCTCATTTTTCCGTCCTTTCTTTAAAAAGGATGATTTTTTTTACAAAAATTCTTGACAATCTGTGACATATATGCTAGAATAGTAACATCTTGTGGCCCCATCGTCTAGCGGCCTAGGACGTAGCCCTCTCACGGCTAAAACAAGGGTTCGATTCCCTTTGGGGTCACCAAAACCCCCATTCCTTTGAATGGGGATTTTTCTTTTTCCGGTTTTGCGCTTATCCGCCACAGGCATCGATACTCTCTATACCGCAAGTCGGTTTATCCCTAATTTCCAAAGAATAGAACGACACCGATTTTGCGGTTCTCTATTCTTTTATTTTTTATACGGGAAGATAAAACACTTGTCAGGAGGCTACCTTATGCACGAAGGACATCGGCAACGAATGCGGAACAAATATTTACAAGGCGGCATCGACGCGCTGGCGCCGCATGAAGTGCTGGAAATGCTTTTATTCTATACCCAGCCCCGTATCAACACGAACGAAACGGCGCACCGCCTCTTAGAGGCCTTCCCCTCTTTCAGCTCTGTTTTAGATGCTGATTATGAGTCCCTGCTTTCGGTAGAAGGCATGGGCCCGCAAAGCGCATTTTTCCTTCGCTTTCTGAAAGACTGTGTGAATCTTTACGGCCGCGGCAAGCAAACGCCGCTTCCTATACTTTCCACCGCAACAGATGCCGGAAATTTTCTTTTACGCATGATTGGCGAGCAGACAACCGAGGGCTTTTATGTTGTATGCCTTGACCCAGAGCGCCGAGTACTTGCCTGGAAAAAGCTTTTTGAAGGTGCAACCTATAGCGTACATGTAGAGCCGCGGGCCGTAGTTTCGTATGCGCTAAGACATAATGCCTGCGCCGTAATTGTGGCACACAATCACCCGAATGGCCCCACCAAACCATCAGAGGACGACATCCTTTTAACTGAGCGGCTCCGGCAGGCCTTTGACCCAATTGGTGTCTATCTAATTGACCATATTATCGTAAGTCGGGATAGCTTTTTCAGCATGGCTGCCCAGTCTGTCCTGTAAAGAGAGGCATATTATGGAAACTCCTTCTGTCTGTTTTATCGGCGATAGTATCACGGCTTTTGACAAATTTACCCGTATTATTGTGGACTTTTTTGTCCTGCATTTTCCGAAGAAGCGTATCCGCTTTTATAACGCGGCCGTACCGGGCGCAAGCCTTGAAACGCTTCTTGAAAACTGGGACGCATTTGTGCCGCTAAAAAGTCAAACCTATGCAACGCTTCTTTTTGGCATCAACGATTTAAAGCGCGCGCTGTATGCGCCAAGTGCAAAAACGACGCCTACGCTTATTGCGAAAAGAGCGGCCGCCATTACAAGGTACTGCGAAAATCTCCACCGCGTGCATAATCGGCTTGCGCCTGCCGAAGTTCTCACGCTTTGCCCTGCCCCGCATGAGGAATCCCCACATATAAAAAGTCCACTCTATAAAGGGCTGGATGTGTCCCTTGCGGAGGTATCCAAATACATCTGCAAGTCCTTTTCCCTGCATCTTGACCTGCATGCACTTTTAACCGCCGCAGGCGAAAAGCATTATGTACCGTCCTTACTGGAGGAAGATCGCGTGCATCCCGGAAACATCGCCCACGCGCTGATTGCTTACCATATTTTGCAATTTATCGGCATAAAAAACCCGCGCCTGCCGCTTTGGGACCCTTCCTTTACCGCTGCGGAAAAAGAGGTCCTGCACCGCATGGGCATTGAGGAGGAAGTTGCGCCAAAAAACCCGTTTAGTGACGCGCGATGTACTGCGGAACGGCGAAAGGCTGGATTTTTATATGTTACGCTCACACTGAAGGAAATGGGAATCGCCCCCGAGGAGACGGATGCGTTTCTCAATCCCCTACTTACGAAACCGCTGGAAGCATGGCGAAGAGCCGCTATTCTTGACTATCTCCAAAACCGTGCTCCCCTTCAGCAGTATACCGAAGCGGTAGAAGACGCGCTTTCGCGTATGTACGACGCATCTTAAAAAGCAAATTGCCCCTTGCAAAAGCAAGGGGCAATATTTTTAGGCATTTAACCAAATATTCCTTTTGTCAGTAAATTCTGATATGCCGTCTGTCGAAGGGCTTCGTAAACCATTATGGCGACGGAGTTGGATAGATTTAAGGAGCGTGCCTCCGGAATCATAGGAATCCGCACGGCCATATCCAGCCTGTCCCTTATAAGGTCCTCCGGCAGCCCTTTCGTTTCCTTTCCGAACACCAGAAAATCCCCATCCTGATACGCCATATCACTATGCCGTTTTGGCGCCTTTGTACTGGCCAAAATCAGTCGTTTTTCTCCGTGCGTGGTTAAAAACTCTGCAAGATTTTCATAGTACTGCACCCCCAGAAGGTGCCAATAATCAAGACCTGCGCGTTTCAGCTTCTTATCTTCGATTGCAAAACCCATGGGTTTTACAATGTGAAGCTGACTCCCGGTTGCCGCACAGGTTCGGGCGATATTTCCTGTGTTTTGCGGAATCTCAGGCTCCACCAGTACAATATTAAATGCCACAGTTTCTTCTCCTTCTACTGTTTCTGCTTTTTTAAAAGCCTGCTGCAAATTTCTCCAAAATCCCCTAAAATATCGAAAGGAGCCGGCGGATGGCACGGCTCCTTTTGCGTTTAGTCCGTGAAATTATCAAAATATCCCTGAATGAGTACAATCGGCGTTCCCTTGTCGCCGGAGCCGCTTGTC
>JAZSDW010000053.1:0-79018 GCA_045531355.1 Clostridia bacterium
CAGTAATAATTAATGTTCCACCTACAGATTTAACAGCTTCATATACTTTACCTATACATTCATCTACTGTTTCAACAGCCTTAACTGCAGCTTCAAATATAGCAGTGTGTCCAACCATATCACAGTTAGCATAGTTTAAGATAATAGTATCAAATTCTTCACTCTTAATAGATTTAATAACACTTTCAGTAACTTCATATGCACTCATTTCAGGTTGTAAATCAAATGTTGCAACCTTAGGAGATGCTATTAATGTTCTTGATGCTCCTGGTATTTCTTTATCTACACCACCATCAAAGAAGAAAGTAACATGTGCATATTTTTCTGTTTCCGCAATGCGAAGCTGCGTATATCCTTTTTCGGCAAGATAGTCGCCAAGCGTATTTTGCAGCTTCTGGGGTTTGAAAGCAATGTCAACATTCGGCATGGTGGCGTCATATTGCGTCATGCAAACATAGGTCAGCGGGAAGAACTTGCGGGTAAAACCGTCAAAGTCCGCATCGACAAAGGCGCGTGTGATTTCGCGGGCACGGTCGGGACGGAAATTGAAGAACACCACGCTGTCGTTTTTCTCGATTTTTCCTGCATCGGTTGTGGCCGGCACGATAAACTCGTCCGTGACCTCTTCCTCATAGGAAACGCGAACATATTCGGCCGGGTTTGTAATTTTCTTTCCTTTGCCGCTTGTCATACACTTGTAGGCCTTTTCTACGCGGTCCCAGCGGTTATCGCGGTCCATCGCGTAGTAGCGGCCCATAACGGTTGCGATTTCGCCCACACCGATTTTTTTCATCTCCGCCTCAAGGGCTTCCAGAAAGCCTGCGCCGGAGGTGGGGGAAACATCGCGGCCATCTAACAGGGCGTGTATATACACTTTTTTCAGGTCATGGCGTTTTGCAAGCTGCAGAAGGCCGTAGAGATGCGTGATGTGGCTATGAACACCACCGTCAGATAAAAGGCCGATGAGGTGGAGCGCCGAGCGGTTTTCCTTACAGTTTTCGATTGCAGACAAAAGCGCCTCATTTTCAAAGAAATCTCCGTCCTCAATCGATTTCGTAATCCGGGTCAGCTCCTGATATACAATTCTGCCGGCGCCGATATTCGTGTGTCCCACCTCGGAGTTTCCCATTTGCCCCGCGGGTAGACCGACATCTAGACCGCTTGCCTGAATTTCCGTGTGCGGATAGGCGGAAAAAAGCCGGTCTAGATTTGGCGTATTTGCCTTCTTGATGGCGTTGCCTTCGTTTGCAGGCGCATGGGCGAAGCCATCCATAATAATAAGCGCCATAAGTTGTTTATCCAAAATAATCTTCCTTTCAGGGGGCGATACAGGCGACACCGGAGCGGATACCGCATGCTTTCTGCCCTTTCAATAAAAAAGCGGTAGAAAAACCAAAGCCTGTGCAAGGCCGGAGCCTTGCACAGGATATAGGGACAATCTACGCCTTTTTGATTTTGTAATGCAATTAGCTATTTGCAATAACCGTAAAGTCATCGGCCTTAAGGCTTGCACCGCCGACCAGACCTCCATCGATATCGCTGCAGGCAAACAACGCTTCGGCGTTGCCGGCATTTACGCTGCCACCGTAAAGAATCCGGATTTCGTCTGCAACCTCGGCGCCATAAAGCTCGGAAACCAGAACGCGGATTGCGGCGCAAACTTCGTTGGCCTGCTCATTCGTTGCCGTCTTACCGGTGCCGATTGCCCAGATGGGCTCGTAAGCAATTACAACCGTTTTTGCCTTCTCGGCAGGTACATTCTGCAGTGCCTTTTTCAGCTGCATGCGAATCCATTCGATGGTAATGCCGTCTTCGCGCTGGGCAAGGCTTTCGCCGCAGCAAAGGACGGGGCAAAGATCAACTTCGAGCGCCTTTAAGACTTTCTTGTTTACGGTTTCATCGGTTTCACCAAAGTATTCTCTTCTCTCGGAATGGCCGATAATTACATGGCTGACGCCCATTTCCAGAAGCATACCGGGGGCAATTTCGCCTGTGAACGCACCCTTGTCTTCAAAGTGCATGTTCTGTGCGCCGACTGCAATTTTAGTGCCCTTTGCGGCCGCAAGAACGGCGTCGAGGCATACATACGGCGGGCAAACAAGAACCTCATTCTTTGCATTTGCGGCTTTTTCGGCCAGTTCCTTCATAAGTGCAGCAGCTTCGGCGGGCGTTTTGTTCATTTTCCAGTTGCCGGCTGCAATTTTTGTTCTGCTCATTGACTTTGTTCCTTTCTTCGTTATGAATTATTTATCTTGGAGACAGGCAATACCCGGAAGGATTTTGCCTTCTAAAAATTCGAGAGAAGCACCGCCACCGGTGGAGATGTGCGTCATCTTATCTGCAAAGCCGAGCTGCTCAACAGCAGCTGCACTGTCGCCACCGCCGATGATTGTAACGGCATCAGTTTCCGCCAGCGCCTTTGCAATTGCAATCGTGCCTTTTGCGAGTACGGGATTTTCAAATACGCCCATCGGCCCGTTCCAGACAACAGTTTTTGCCGATTTTACAGCCTCAGCAAAGAGCGCCTGCGTTTTCGGCCCAATGTCAAGGCCCATTACATCTGCGCTGATTTTATCTGCGTCGCAGGCGGAAACAGGAATTTCAGCATCAATGGGATCCGGGAAAGCAGACGCTACCATCGTATCTACCGGCAGAAGCAGCTCAACGCCAGCTTTTTCCGCTTTTTCCAGAAGTCCTTTCGCAAGATCCAGCTTTTCGGCATCAAAGAGGGATTTACCGATTTCATAGCCTTTAGCCTTGAGGAAGGTATAGGCCATACCGCCACCGATGATCAGTTTGTCTACCTTGCCGATGAGGTTTTCGATAACGGCAATTTTGTCCGAAACCTTTGCGCCGCCCAAAATGGCAACAAAGGGACGCTCCGGCGCGGAAAGGGCCTTGCCCATTACATCCAGTTCTTTCTGAATAAGGTAGCCGCATACACCCGTCAGATAGTCCGCAACACCGGCGGTGGAAGCATGGGCGCGGTGCGCCGTGCCGAACGCATCGTTTACAAAAATGTCTGCTAAAGACGCCAGTTCCTTTGCAAAAGCGGGATCATTCTTTTCCTCTTCTTTGTGGAAACGGACATTCTCTAAAAGAACAACATCGCCGGTAGCCATGTTGGCCGTCAACGCCTTTGCGCTTTCGCCGATAACATCGCTTGCCATCTTCACTTCCTTGCCGAGAAGCTCGGAAAGACGCTTGGCGACCGGAGCGAGGCTATATTTAGGATTAAATTCACCCTTTGGACGGCCGAGATGCGAGCAAAGAATTACTTTTGCACCTTCCTCTATGAGGTACGAAATGGTGGGAAGAGCACCCAGAATTCTAGTTTCGTCCGTAATGTTCTTGTCTGCATCTAAGGGGACATTAAAATCGCAGCGGACAAGAACCTTTCTGCCGGCGAGAGTAACATACTCAATGGTTTTCTTGTTCATATTTTTCACTCCTACTCAATTTTTCTATTATTTTACACCAAAAAGGCCTTAAAATCAAGTGAAATTTGAAAAAAAGAGAAAATGTGGGAAATTTTCTGGAAACGGTGCTTGACACCATGGGGATTTTTGCGGTATAATTAAGGTAGAAAAGGAGCGTGCGAACATGTCAGAGAAGAAAAAAGCCCTGGAAGCGGCAATGGGGCAAATTGAGAAACAATTCGGCAAGGGTGCCGTTATGAAGATGGGCGAGAATACACATTTAAATATTGAAGCGATTCCGACCGGTTCGCTGTCCCTCGACCTGGCGCTGGGCATCGGCGGTGTTCCGCGCGGAAGAATTGTAGAGATTTACGGGCCGGAATCCTCCGGTAAAACCACGGTTGCGCTGCACATTATTGCGGAAGCACAAAAACGCGGCGGTGAGGTGGCATTCATCGACGCCGAGCACGCGCTTGACCCGCAATATGCGAAAAATTTAGGCGTCGATGTTGATGAACTGATTGTTGCCCAGCCGGATACCGGCGAGCAGGCGCTGGAAATTGCGGAAGCGCTCGTTCGAAGCGGTGCGTTGGATGTTCTGGTTGTCGACTCGGTAGCGGCGCTCGTGCCGAAGGCTGAAATTGAAGGCGAAATGGGCGATTCCCATGTAGGCCTGCAGGCGCGCCTCATGAGCCAGGCGCTCCGTAAGCTTGCCGGTGTTGTTAATAAATCGAATACGACCGCGATTTTTATAAACCAGCTTCGTGAAAAGGTGGGCGTGATGTACGGGAATCCCGAGGTAACAACCGGCGGCCGTGCACTGAAATTCTATGCTTCCGTCCGCCTGGATGTACGCAGAATTGAGGGCATTAAGGTCGACGGAAATATCGTCGGCAACCGCACCCGCATCAAAGTTGTGAAAAACAAGGTGGCGCCGCCGTTCAGAGAGGCAGAATGCGACATTATGTATGGCCAGGGCATTTCCAAAGCCGGCAACATTTTAGACCTTGCGGCAGACTATGGCCTTCTGGAAAAAAGCGGGGCGTGGTATTCCTATGAAGGACAGAGAATCGGCCAGGGCCGCGAAAACGCGAAGAAATTCCTCATCGACAATCCGGAAATCATGGAAACGCTCGATAGAAAGGTGCGGGAGAAGGTCATCGCAGCTACTGCCGGCCAAAAGGAAGCCGCGGAGGAATAATTTTCAAAAAAGCCTTGCAAATATGGGCTTTTCATGGTATACTAGGAAAAAAGCGAGGAACGGGAGAGTAACCGGAAGGTACCTTTTCGAGAGAGAAAACGCCGTGGGCTGGAAGCGTTTTTAAGGGAAATCCGGCGAAGTTCACCCGGGAGCTGCACCCTTGAAAAAGGAGTAGGGGGTGCCGGAAGAGGCCCGTCAGCCTTTTATGAAGCGCCTGCCAAAACGAGGTAGGAACTAGGGTGGTACCGCGGAAGAAATTTCGTCCCTTACAAGAAATTGTGAGGGACTTTTTTTGTGTCCCTATTCTGGAGACAGGCTAAAAAGAAAGGAAGAAAAGTATGAAGGAGCAACTGCAAACAATTCGCACGGCGGCTGAAAAAGCGCTTTTAGAAGCGGCCGACCTTGCGACACTGGAAGAAATTCGGGTGCAATATCTGGGGAAAAAGGGCGAGCTTACGGCTGTGCTTCGCGGCATGGGGGCGCTTTCGCCGGAGGAGCGACCGGTAATTGGACAGGTCGCAAACGAGGTGCGCGCTCACATTGAAAGCATTCTGGAAGAAAAGAAGGCCACGCTTTCTAAAAAAGCGAGAGAGGAAAAGCTTAAAGGAGAGCGAATTGATGTTACGCTTCCCGGCACCGATACGCCGCTTGCACGGCGTCATCCGCTCGTAATGGTGCAAAAAGAGGTGGAAAATATTTTCATAGGCATGGGCTTTACTATCGGGGAAGGGCCGGATATCGAAAGTGACTACTATAATTTTGAAGCCTTAAACCTCCCGCCGGACCATCCGGCACGCGACACGCAGGATACCTTCTATATTAGCGATAACATTCTGCTCCGCACGCAGACTTCGTCCGTGCAGATTCGTACGATGGAGAAGGAAAAACCGCCGATTAAGATGATTTCGCCGGGGCGCGTATACCGTTCGGATGCGCTGGATGCCACCCATTCGCCGGTGTTCCATCAGATTGAGGGCCTTGTGGTAGACCGCGGCATTACGATGGGCGATTTAAAGGGCACTTTAGAGGCATTTTTGCAGAAATTATACGGCGAGAGCGTCCGCGTACGCTTCCGGCCGCATCACTTCCCGTTCACCGAGCCGAGCGCGGAGGTGGATATTTCCTGCTTCGTCTGTGGCGGCGAGGGTTGCCGTGTTTGCAAGGGCGAGGGCTGGATTGAGATTCTGGGCGCCGGCATGGTGCACCCGAAGGTGCTGCGCGGCTGCGGGATTGACCCGGAAATTTACAGCGGCTTTGCCTTTGGCGTCGGTCTTGAGCGTATTGCGATGCGCCGCTTTGGTATTGATGATATTCGTCTGTTTATGGAAAACGATATTCGTTTCTTAAAACAGTTTTAAGTAGGAAGGAAGGGAAAAGGAATGAAATTACCGCTGAGTTGGATTCGCGAATATGCGGACATTGAAGATATAAGCCCGAAGGCGTATGCCGATGCGCTGACGATGTCCGGCTCGAAAGTCGAAGGCCTTGAAGAGATGGGCGCCGAGATTCAAAAGGTTGTTATCGGCAAAATTCTGACGAAGGAGCACCATGAAAATGCGGACACGCTCTGGATTTGCGGCGTGGATACCGGGGAGGAAGAACCGTTGCAGATTGTAACGGCAGCGCAGAATATGAATGTGGGGGATACTGTGCCCGTTGCGCTTTCCGGCGCAAGCCTTATAGGTGGCATCCGCATCAAAGCCAGCAAACTGCGCGGTGTATTAAGTCAGGGTATGTTCTGCTCGCACGAGGAGCTGGGGCTTGCGATGGAAGATGTGCCGGGCGCATGTGAAGACGGCATTATTCTCTTTCCAAAAGCGCACAAGCCGGGCACAGATGTCAAAGATGTGTTAGGGCTTCGGGATGTTGTGGTGGATTTTGAAATCACCTCCAACCGCCCCGATTGTCTCAGCGCTATCGGCCTTGGCCGTGAAACGGCGGCAACCTTTGGCGTGCCATTCCATAAGAAAGCGCCGGCTGAAACCGGAAACGCCGAAAACGCGGCCGATTTTGTATCGGTCGACATCCGGGACAAGGCACTTTGTACCCGCTACATCGCGCGCGTTGTTAAGGACATTAAAATTGCGCCCTCGCCCAAATGGATGCGCGACCGTCTAGCCGGTTGCGGCGTCCGTCCCATCAACAATATTGTGGATATTACAAACTATGTTATGCTGGAATACGGCCAGCCGATGCACGCCTTTGACAGAAACTTTTTAAAAGGGCAGGAGATTATCGTGCGCCGTGCCGAAAATGGCGAGAAGCTGACAACGCTGGACGGCGTAGAGCGCCAGCTTACAGCGGACATGCTCGTGATTGCAGACCGCGATCGGGCGGTGGCTGTTGCCGGCGTTATGGGCGGTGAAAATTCAGAAATTCAGTCTGATACAAAAGAAGTTATTTTTGAAGCTGCCATGTTTGACGGCGCCAGCGTTCGCAAAACGGCGAAGGCGTTGGGGCTTCGCACGGAGTCGTCAGCCCGGTTTGAAAAGGGGCTTGATAAGGAGATGCCGCTGGAAGCGGTCAACCGCGCCTGCGAACTTGTGGAACTTTTAGGGGCAGGCACCGTGGTGGGTGGCATGATCGATATTTATCCCGAAAAGGCAGAACGGCGGCGCCTTCCGCTCTGCCCGGAGAAAATCAATGCGTTTTTAGGCACCGGGATTCCGAAGGCGAAAATGGAAGAAATTCTGACGGCAATTGGTTTTGAGATAGACGGCGAAGCGGTGCTTGTGCCGACCTATCGTGCAGATATCGAAGAATTTGCAGATGTGGCGGAGGAAATTGCCCGTTTTTATGGGTACAACAACATTTCGTCCACGCTGATGCGGAGTGTAAGCGGCGTAGGCGGCAGAAGCCGCACGCAGCAGCTCGAGGAAAAAATTGCCGACACCTTGGCGGGACTCGGCTTTTATGAAACGATGACCACCTCGTTTGTTCATCCCGATGCGCCGAAGATGCTGGGACGCGATGAAGCGTGCATCCGGATTTTAAACCCGCTGGGCGAAGAAAATTCGGCAATGCGCACCTCGCTTTTAAACGGAAGCCTTGAGGTGTTGGCGCGAAATGCCAATCAAAGAGCACCGCGTGCATTGATATTTGAAATCGGCAAGGTCTATAAAAACCTTGCAGAAGATACGCTTGCCGAGGAGCCGAAGATGCTTTCCGTCGGTGGCTATGGGCTGGACTTTTTCCAGCTGAAAGGAAGCGTAGAGGCAATGCTCGGCGCTATTGGCGTTACGGACTATGCCTTTGAAAGAGCACCGGAAAACGCCACCTTCCACCCTGGCAAAACGGCGGTCTTGAAAATTGCAGGACAGGAAGCAGGGCTTATCGGCGAAATCCATCCGCTTGTGCGCGAACGCTTTGCACTTGAGCAGGAGGTATATCTCGGCGAGTTTACGCTTTCGGTACTGCTTGAGGCGGCAAGTGCAGAAAAAACCTATAAACCGCTTGGCCGGTATCCGGCAGTAAATCGCGACCTTGCGGTTCTTGTCGATGCAGAGCTGGAAGCGGCGAGTGTGGAAAAGGTTATCCGCCAGTATGCCGGCGGCAAAGCCGAGGAAATTCGTCTTTTCGATGTCTATTGCGGCAAGCAGGTGCCGGAAGGCAAAAAGAGCATGGCCTATACAATTACCTTCCGTGCGGCGGACAAGACCTTAAGTGATGAAGAGGTCACAAAAATTACAGATAAAATTCTCAGGATGCTGGAAAAAGAGCTGGGCGCCGTTCTTCGCTAGAGCGGCGGCCAAAGGGGCAGAAAATGAAACAACTGTTGGCTTTTTTAAAGTATTATAGGCCTTACGGCTGGATATTGGCGGCGGATTTATTTTGCGCCACTTTTTCCAGTTTGTGTGAACTTGTGTTCCCGGTGCTCGTCCGCGAAATTACGGATATGGCGGGCGCGGGTACGCTGGTGTTTTCTGTAATTCTCCGCATTTCCGCCTTTTATTTGTTTTTGCGCCTTCTTGATACGCTTGCAAACTATTATACGAGCAATATGGGCCATGTGATGGGTGCCAGAATGGAAACGGATATGCGGCGGGATCTCTTTGCACATCTGCAGAAGCTTTCCTTCCGCTTTTACGACAATGCCAAGGTCGGACAGATTATGTCCCGCATTACGCATGACCTTTTTGATGTTACGGAATTTGCACACCATTGTCCGGAAGAGTTTTTTATTTCCGGCATTAAAATTATAGGGTCCTTCCTTATTCTATTGCGCGTCAATGTTCCGCTGACACTTTATCTCTTTTTGCTTTTACCGTTGATGCTGATTTCCCGTATCCTGCTTCGGAAGCGGATGAAAGCGGCCTTCCAAAAACAAAGAGAAGAGGTCGGGGCACTCAATGCGGCCATAGAGGATAACCTTCTGGGGATTCGCGTTGTGAAAAGCTTTGCGAATGAGGCGTACGAAAAAGAAAAATTTGCGGATGGAAACCAGCGGTTTTTATCCGTAAAACGCATGGCATATAAATATATGGCGCTTTTCCACGGCGGGATTCGCTTTTTTGATGGTGTTATGTATATTGCCGTGATTTTGCTGGGCGCGCTGTATCTTTTAAATGGAAAAATTTCGGCGGGCGATTTTATGGCGTATCTTTTGTATATCCAGGCGCTGATTGCCTCTTTGCGCCGGCTGGTGGAATTTACAGAGCAGTTCCAGCGCGGGACAACCGGAATTGCACGCTTTTTTGAGATTATAAACGAGCCTGTGGAAATTGCGGATTTGCCTTCTGCGGTGCCGCTTTCGAATGTAGAGGGGCGGGTGGAATTTGTCGATGTCAGCTTCCGGTATACACCGGAGGGACAAGAAGTCCTTTCCCACATCGACCTTACGGTAGAACCCGGCGAACACATTGCGCTTGTTGGGCCGTCCGGCGGGGGAAAAACGACATTTTGCAGCTTGATTCCGCGATTCTATGAAACGATGGCGGGGAAAATTTTAATTGACGGCAAGGATGTGCGGGAAGTTACGATTGCGTCCCTTCGCAAGAATATCGGCGTGGTGCAGCAGGATGTATATCTATTTAGCGGAACGGTGGGCGAAAACATTCTGTATGGCCGGCCAACTGCCACCAGAGAAGAAATGCAAGCGGCCGCGCGTGCAGCCGGGGCTGACGGATTTATTGCGGAGCTTCCCGACGGATACGATACCTATGTCGGCGAGCGCGGCGTCAAGCTTTCCGGCGGCCAGAAGCAGCGGATTGCGATTGCACGATTGTTTTTGAAAAACCCGCCGATTCTCATTTTAGACGAAGCAACAAGCGCGCTTGATAATGAGAGCGAACGCCTCGTACAGGCGTCTCTTGACAGGCTTGCCAAAGGAAGGACGACCTTCACGATTGCACACCGCCTGACAACGGTGCGCGGTGCTGACCGCATTCTGGTGCTCACAGAAAACGGCATTGAGGAAAGTGGTACGCACGAAGAACTTTTGGAAAAAAAGGGAATATATTCCCATTTGCATCGTTTATACACCTAAAAAAGAACCCTCGTCCCGTTCGGCGCAAGATTTGGAAGGCGATTGCTTTTTGCCTACCATACCTTGTGAGAAATGCAGATTTGTAATAGAATTGTAAAAATAATGCTGGCTTTTTGCGAGGAAAAATGGTATACTAAATATACAAGGTGGGCGGCTCGTGTAGTCGCCCGTTTCTAACCGAAAAAATAGGCAGTGCCGCAAGACGGCAGCGCTTTTTCTGTTGCAAAAAGAGAAGAAGGGAAAAGGAGTCTCCCCTTATGGTAAGTTACAAACTTGCAAGCCCCATGGGCCTTCCGGCCTTCCCGGTGGCAAGCGCATTTGTAGATAAATATATGGTGACGGCAAACGCGACCTTTGTAAAGGTGTATCTTTACGGGCTGCGTCTTTGTTATGCCATTGGGACAAAGCCGGACAATGCGCAGATTGCCCGCGCACTGGATTTGCTCGAGTCGGATGTGGTACAGGCCTGGAATTATTGGGAGAAAAAGGGTGTCATCCGAAAAGGGAGCGATGGGGAAATTTCGTTTGTGGATTTAACGCTGGAATCGCCCGCACCACCGAAAGTGGAAGAAAAGCCGCAGTACAAGGCGCGCGAGGTGGCTGAAACGGTCGGTACCGATAAAAAACTTTCCATGCTTGTCTCTTTTGCACAGGATGTATTCGGCAAAACGCTTTCCACCTCGGAACTGACAGTGCTTTTTAGCTTTTATGATTGGCTGAAGCTGCCGCTGGAGGTCATTATGATGCTTTTAGAGCATTGTGCAGCGCTGGAAAAATGCAACATGCGGTATGCCGAGAAAATAGCAATTGCGTGGGCAGATGAGGGTGTAGACACGATTGAAAAAGCCGAAAAGCATCTGCAAAACGCCGATAAGCGAGTAAAGCTTTCCCGCAAATACAAGCGCATTTTAGGCATTGTCGGGCGGGACCTTTCCGAAGCGGAGTATGCGCATATTCTGCAATGGACAGAAGAAATGCAAATGCCGCAGGAACTGATTAAAACGGCATACGAAAAGGCAGTTTTAGCGACAGGACACGCCTCGTTCCCTTACATAAATGCCATTTTGCAGTCCTGGCACAAGCAAGGCATTGTCAAGATAGAAGACCTTGTGCGCGATGTGGCACCGGCGGCAAAAAACGCGCCGAAAAAAACGAATAAATTTTTAGATTACCAGCAGACGGCCGTGTACGATTTTGAAGAGATTGAGCGGCGGGCGCTGGAAAAAAGGATAAACGAGCATGGATGAAAAGAGCTTACTCGGCGTAAACCGAAAATTTAACGAACGGAAAAAGTCGAGAGATGCCCTCCTGGCCGCGCGGCGGGAAGAGGTGTATCGGGCGGTGCCGAAAATTATGGAAATTGACAATGCAATTTTCGGCGGCGGCATGCAAATGCTTTCGGCCATCTGGGACGGGAACGCAACGCCGGAAAAAGCGAGCCTCGACTATGCCCGGACCATGGAAGCCTATACGGCGGAAAAACGCCGTCTCCTCGTGGAAGCAGGGTTTCGTGCCGATTATCTGGAGGTGCCCTACACCTGCCCGCATTGCAAGGATACCGGCATGCAGGACGGCAAGCTTTGCGGCTGTTATCTTGCTCTGGTAGCGGAGGCGTGCAGCGCCCAGTCCGGCATGGGAACGCTTCTTAAAAAGCAGACCTTTGATGCGTTCGACCTGCGGTTTTATGATGATAAGCCCATGCAGGGAAAGCCGCTTTCTCCGCGAAAAAACATGGAGTCTGTTTTGCGGGAATGCCGGCGTTTTGCCGACACCTTTGAAACGCACGCAGAGAATCTCCTTCTCTACGGAAGCCCCGGGCTTGGAAAGACCTTTTTATCAAGCGCAATTGCTAATGCGCTTTTAAAGCGCGGCATTTCGGTTTTATATCAGAGCGCGGCGCAGATTACGGAGCTTTTAGCAGACGCACGCTTTGGCAGGGGCGAAACAGAAACCGTTGCGTTTTTAAAGGAGCAGCTTTTAAAGGCAGACCTTTTAATCATTGATGATCTGGGCACGGAATTTATGAATTCCATGACCGACTCGGATATGTTTTATATTATCAACAGCCGGATTTTGGCAGAAAAAAGCACAATTATCAGCACCAATTTATCGCTTCCGGATATCGGGCGGATGTATTCCGACCGCCTTTTGTCCAGAATTTTGGGGCATTATCATACGCTCTCGGTTTATGGTGCGGATATCCGGAATATAAGGAGTATGCGATAAATGTATACATTTACGGAGCCGTCCGAGGTCAAGCTGATTATTCTGTATATCATTGAAAATTTTGGCGAGGCCATTGACAACGGACAGATTACCGATTTATTTATGGACTACGAATTTGTAGATTATTTTACAATGCAGCAGTATCTGGACGAGCTGGTTGCCATGAAGCTTGTGGAAATGGATACGCCGGACGGCCTGCGCCTTTATTTTCTAACGGCGCACGGGCGGGAAGCGTATGATGCGTATATGAAAAATATCCCGCTTTCCGTGCGGGAAAAACTGCTTTCCGGCATCAAGGCGTATAAGAAAAAGGAACGGCGGGAAAACGACATTTCCGCGTCCTTCCGCCAGATTAACGAGCTATCCTATGCGGCAGAGCTTTCCATCCGCGAAAGCGGGTTTCCGCTACTGGACATCCGCCTTTGCGTAGGCAGCAAAGAAACGGCGCGGGCGGTGTGCCAGCGGTTTAAGGAAGACCCGCAAAAATCTTATGAAGCACTTCTTCAAAGTTTAATAGACGAAGAGAAATAAAAAGGGGCTGTAAATTAACTGCGTGTTAATTCACAGCCCCTTTTGTTTTGTGGTGCTATTTTGTAGCGACCAGAATCCGGATTTTTCCGCCGGAAGCAGGCGTTTTATCGTAGTAGGCGCGGATGGTGTAGGCGGAAGCGTCTATATCTGCAATCTGTTTTTGCATATAGGTATAGTCGCTGTTTTTGACATAGAGAACGGCGTCTTGTATGGGATAAAAAGTTCCGTCAGCGAGGCGAATTTGGCTATCCGTCAGGACTGTTACTATGCCGGAAAGCATAGTCAGACGCGAGATGCTCTGTATCTTGCCATTGCTTTGACTAAACCGGGCCGGTGCACCGGAGCCGACAGAAAAGGCGTGGCCGTTTGTTTGCAAAACGCCGGGCGTACTGCCGATAATATACTCGTAGGCGCCGGAAACAGAAAGGCCAAGGGAACGGGTTTCGGCCTTTGTCACAATGCCGTATTGATGCAGGTCGCCGGTTACATCGGAAAGAAAGAGTGCGGAAATCCGGTTTTTACTATCACGCGCGGCATAGAGGATTTGGCTACTGGTTAGCTTGACGCCGTCCAGCCGTTGCAAAAAGACAGAGCCGGTTATCCCAGCAGTCAAGGTATCCGGTGCATAGACCTCTACAATGTTTATCGAGGGGGAGAGCGCAAGACCGCCGAGCGTCAGCGCGTCGGCATCTATCGTGCCGGACAGGCTGTTTCCTTCTATAAGCTTTGCGATGGCCTTTCCATTGGAGAAGGAAAGCGACACCACGCGGTTTAAAAGTGTATCATAGTCCTGTGCGGCTTCAAAGGCATGCACCTTACCTTCTGCGTCGGTCAGGGAAAGGGTATAGCCGGTATAGGTGTCTCCCCATTCTGTTTCATAGGTCGCAGTACCTGCTGCGGACAAGATACCGACCATATTCGCGCTTGCGTCCACAGGCAGTACATCGGCCACGGCGCCGGTACGGCCCAAAAGAAGCGTGACCGTATCCCCAAAGGCAAAGTCCCCACCGGTAGCCAGCTTGTGGAAGGCCGTGAGACTTTCAATGGCGTACTCTTTTCCGGAAACGGTGACCGTATTGGGTGCATCTTTGGAGGGCGATGCGGCTTTATAGATGCCCTGTACTGTATCCGTATACGCCAACAGCATGTCGAGCGTCTCCGCATAATAGAGAATGTCATAGGTTTCAATTTCGTTCGGCGTTATCTTTCTGCCGTCGCGCAGAATGAGCGTAGAGGCTGAAATCGGGAAGGCGGATTGCCAGGATTCGTTTAGCACCGTAAAGGGCTCGGAAAAACCATCAGACGAGAGTACAACATAGTCGACCTTCTGTTTCGCATCGTAAACAATATTTAAAAGGTCGCCCATTTTAAGGCTGGCTTTGGAAAGCGTTCCAACACGCGTCTCATTTTCGTAAAGCGGAACGCCGTCGGAAAGAGGAATTTTTTGGAGTGAGCCGTCCTTGTAGGTGATGATTCCATCCTCTAAAACAGAATATACTGCTACTGTTTCAACCAAGAGCGTGGTATTTTCCGAATGACGCGGGTTTTGTAAAAGGGCATATTCCGCCACATCGCTTTGCCCAAAAAAGACGGTGAAGGTGGCACCGACCTCTGCTTCGGATGCAATTTGACTATAGGGCGTGATGCCGGATTTGAAATAGACAGGCATATTCGCCGCCCAGTTATACGCCTTTCCTTCCAAAAGGAGGGCGCTTCCGGCCGTGCCGGTGACAGGGAAAGCGCATACCTGCTGCGTATCCGGTACAAAGGCGACTATGGTGTCTTTGTTCTTGATAAAGAGCTTGCCGGATCTCCCCACCCAATCTGCGCGGAAGGCTTCGCCCTTTTTGTAGGTGCCCGCTGAGGTCAGAACGCGTCCGTCACTTATCGTGCTATCTTCTGCGCTTGTGGCCTGAATCACTGCATCTTCATAAGCGGTACAATCTAAAAGTGTGACATATTCCGTTAAAGAACCTTTTATGGGCGTTCCAAGAAGGTTATATAAAAGCGTGACGGCATCACCCCGCGGAAGCGGCGCATCATATGCAAGCTGGATGCCGGTAAGCAGGCCGATATCCTCGGCAAGCGTCATATGTCCCCGGGGCCACGCGGCACCGAAATCGCTGCTTGCGTATCCTAAAAGCCGCAGGAAAACGGCCGTCGCTTCCGCATAAGTGATGGGGGCATCAGGACGGAAAGTGGAATCGAGATACCCGGTGACATACCCTTTTTGGGCCGCAAGATGGATATAGGGGGCTGACCAGAGCGTGTGGGGCACATCGGAATAGGGGGACACGGCGAGAGCGGCAGAAACGGCCTTCCGGTTTTCAGAAGCGGCTACCGCAATTTTTGTAAATTCCGCACGCGTCAAGAGTGCCTCCAGTCGGTAGGTACCATCTTCATAGCCATCTAAGATAGAAAGCTGATTCAAAAGCAGTACCCGTCCGTCCGGCGATTCTGCCAGGGAAGCGATGCTGGGGCAGCACAGACAAACAACGAGGAATAGGAGCAAAAGTTTTTTAAACATGGACAGAAATCTCCTTTCAAAAAACTGATTTTAGTCATACCGAAGCGCATCAATGGGGTTAAGACGGGACGCCTTTCGGGCAGGGAAATAGCCAAAACCGATCCCGATAGCGGCCGAAACGGAGAAGGCGACCAAAATCGAGAGAATAGAGAGGGAAAAAGGAATGCCGATGGCGCGCGTTGCCAGGGATGCACCTCCGATGCCGAACAGGATCCCAATGATTCCACCAATGCCGCTCGTAACGGAGGCTTCTACAAGAAATTGCCCTAAAATGTCCCATGGGGTGGCACCCAGAGATTTACGGATGCCGATTTCGCGGGTGCGCTCCGTTACCGAAACGAGCATAATATTCATTACGCCGATACCGCCAACCAAAAGCGAAACGGCGGCAATGCCAACCAGCATTGTGGTCATCATGCCAATCAGTTTATTTAGCTCCGAGATGATGGCCGATTGGTCGATGCGCGTAAAATAGTCGCTGGATTCGAAGATGTCCAAAAGAAAGTTATCTATAATTGCATTGGCCCTGGGAATGGTATCCTTCGTTTTGGCACTGATGCTATAGCTTGTGACAGTGCCGCCGGCAAACAGCCTTGCGACTGTATAGGGAAGGAGCAGCGTGTTGTCGGCGCTGGAAGCGGTGCTGTCGCCCTGTTCCTCCAAAACGCCGACCACCTGCATTTTATGGCCGTTTATCATAATCGTCTGTGAAAGCGGATTTATACCGCCAAACAGTTCTTTTACAAGGTAAGTACCAATCACGCAGTTATGACAGCGATTTTCCACATCGATATAGGAGAGATGACGGCCGGCCTGCACGGAAAGCTGCTTGATTTCGTCGTAGTATTCATTAACACCTTGCGCCCGCACGACTACATTTTCGTTTTCTACTTTAGCAGTGACGCTGGCGGAAAGGGTAGGTGAAACATAGCCGATTTCGTCCGGATACTTTGTCATCAGCGTCTGCATCTCGGCGGGACTGACGCTTCTGTTGCCGCCACGGCCGGAAATGTTGACCGTAATCAGATTGGCGCCCATGTCCTCAAAGGTGGCAATCACATAGTTTGTAAGACTGGACATGAGACTGACGATAATAATCACGGCTGCGACGCCGATAATGATGCCCAGCATCGTTAAAAAAGAGCGGAGTTTGCTGGACGCGAGACTTCGAAAAGCCAGGCGGAAGGATTGCCCGACATTCATACGCGCTCCTCCCCTCGTACATCCTCGATAATCTGGCCGTCGCAAATGCGCACAATGCGTGGAAGCGACGCGGCAATGGAATTATCGTGCGTAATTAAAACGATTGTGGTACCGTCGCGGTGCAGGCGGTGCATAAAGTCGAGAACTTCAAGGCCGGTTTTAGAATCCAGCGCTCCGGTTGGCTCGTCAGCTAAAAGCACCGGCGGCCGCCCCGCAAGTGCGCGGGCAATCGAAACGCGTTGTTGCTGACCGCCGGAGAGCTGCGCCGGCAACTTCTTATAGCGATCTGCAAGACCGACACGGTCAAGCGCGTCCATAGCATGGGTGCGCCGCTCGGAAGCGGACAGGCCGCGGTATAAAAGCGGGAGCTCCACATTTTCCAGCACAGAAAGCTTTGGAATCAGGTTGTACTGCTGGAAAACAAAGCCGAGGCTGCGGTTTCGTACATGTGCCAGTTCCTTTTCGTGCATGGTGCTGACATCCACACCGTCTAAAAGGTAGGAGCCGCTTGTCGGTACATCGAGGCAACCGATTATATTCATGCAGGTGGATTTTCCCGAGCCGGAGGTGCCGACAATGGCTACAAATTCCCCTTTTTGGATATGGAGTGATATGCCGTTCAAAGCCCGGATTTCGCTTTCACCGTCCGTGTAAATTTTATAGATATCGAGGAGTTGTATCAAAAGAATCCCGCCTTTCTATCGACCGGAAGGCCGGCTTCCCATGCCACCGGCGGGCATGCCGCCCATCATGCCGTGCATGCCACTCATGCCACCCATCTGCATGCCCGTAGCGTCCGGCGTAAACTGCATGGCGCTGTTTTCGCTGCCGACAGAAGCAGGAACAAGCAGCTCATCCCCTTCCAAAAGGCCGGAAAGCACTTCGATGTGTTGGCCGTCGGTAATGCCGGTTTCAATGCGGACATAGCAGTAGCCCTTCGGCGCTTCCAGCTGGGAGGCTTCGGTCTGATCTTTTCTACCTTCTCCTTTGACAAGCACCATATTGCCGCGGCGGACGGCGGCGGTGGGGATAACGAGAATGTTTGTTTTTTCGGCAATCACAATCGTCGCACTTACATTCATACCGGGAAGCAGCGCCGCGTTTTCTTTGCCGTCTAACACGACGGTCACCGGATAGGTGGTAACGCCGTTTGCCGTTGTACCCATAATGCTGACCGTTTCCACATAGCCGGTAAAGGTCTTTCCGGGAACGGCGTCAGCTGTGATGCGCACCTCTTGTCCTGCGGCGATATCGGCGATGTCCAGTTCGTCTACCGCCATTTCAAAGGTGAGCGTAGAGAGGTCTGCGATGACCGCCATGGAGGAGGCGTTGCTGCCGCTTCCGTTTTCCAGCTTGTCGCCGGCCTTTACGCTTTTTTGAATCACAGTGCCGGAAATCGGTGCTTTAATCTGGTAGTCTTCCAGCTGGTCGTAGGTATTTTCGAGACTGCGAAGGGAATCGGAATAGGAAAGACGGCTGCGTTCTGTGCTTCTTGCTGTGGAATCGCTTTCCAGCGTAAAGAGAAGCTGTCCCTTTTCTACCCGGTCACCCATTTGTACTGCGAGGTTCCGCACGATGCCGCCGGCCTTCAGGAGAATGGACTCTGTGGCTTCGTAGGAAAAAGAGCCGGGTGCATGGCAGGCGTAAGAACCAACGGTGGCGGAAGCCATCGTATCCGCTAAAAGAGCGCCGGGATTTTCCACCCAAATCTCCACCGACGACACGAGCGCACCAATCGAGCTTGTAAAAGTGCCGGTAGAAATACTTTTGACTGTGCCGGAAATCGTTTGCGAGGGTGCACTTTCAGGAATAACAGTAGCTACATCTCCCGGCGAGATTCCCTGCGCGTCCGTTTTTAAAAAGGGGAGAGTGAGGAGCATCCGCGAGGCATTTGTAACTGTGCCGACGCTTTTTCCTGCCGAAAGGGTTTCCCCGTTATGTACAGAAAGGTCCGTGATTACGCCGGCAATCGGCGCGGTGACTTGCAGATTCGCCTGCGTTTCGAGCGCTTCGTCATACGCAAGACGGGCGGAGGCTACGCCGGATTTCGCTTTTTCGATATTATAGTCCATCGTCGTGCTGTCAATTACATACAAAAGCGCATCTTTTTCAACGATGTCCCCTTCCGAAAAGGTGTCGGACAACACTTCTCCCGTTACGAGAGAACGGATGGTATACTGCTCACCGGCTTCAATTACACCGCTTCCCTCGATGGTGCGGACAATATTGCCTTGCGCAACCATTGCCGTTTGCATATTATCGGCAGGCGTTTCCTTGCCGAATACGCGAAGTAGAAAAACGAGGAGAAGCACCATTGCGACAGCGGCCAGCGTGAGAAGAAGCCAGAAGCGCTTCGGCTTCTTTTGAGGAAGTAGGGAAGGGATGCGTTTCATAGGGGACCTCCTTATTTTGTATGCCCCGAAGGGCTTGCCTTTACAAGTACGCGTATACTTTATAATAAAAATCTCCCCATGTCAAGCGGAGAAGGCAAGGATTTCCACTTTGTTAAAGGGAGATTTACAAATTGTTAAAAATTAAAAACGGAAGGTGACAAAAAGCCGCCCTTTCCGACTTGTTCCGCCAATTTCCTCGAGAACAAAGCGGCCTTTGCCTTGCCAGCGGAGTTTATCCTGCACATGGAGAAGCTTGTCGGCCTTTGTCAGCGGAAGGTTATTTAGATACACACGCTGCGCCGCAATGGCCGAGAGCGCCACAGTGCGCGAAACGGAGAAGGCGGCGGCTAAAACGGCATCGGCGCGAAGCGAAGCGAGGGAAGCTGTTTTAAAAACCGGCTCGGTGGCCGGGATGGAAAGCGAAGAAAGCGGAAGCGTGGAAACGGAAAGCTGCACGCGCCCGGCCTTTGTATACTGCGAGAGAAAGAAATCGGAAAAGGAAGAACGAATCAGCACTTGCGCTTTTTGCGTCTCGACCAGAATATCACCGACGCCTTCTCTTTTCACGCCGAGACCTAAAAGGCTTCCAAGATAGTCCCGGTGCTGGAGCGGACGCGTATCCCGATGCGTGAGGAGCAGAAGCGAAATGGCGTCCTCGGGTGGGGATTCCATATAGTCCGGCAGAAAAAAGACCATTTTTCGTTCTGCATCCGGGTAGCCACCCCAAAGCGTGGGGGGCGTGGGAAGGTGCGATGCTATGGCCAGCGTGAGGGCTTGCTGGTGCGGGTCGAGAAAATCGCCGCAGATGGGAATGTTCTTTCCCATACAAAGCGTGGACTGATCGAGAAGGTGTGACAGAAAGAGCGCATCGTCATTCGTTTTGGCATACCGATTTAAAAGCTCGGCTTTCTGCATGGTGCTTCCTCCTTTCGGTGCGCGGATAGGAAAAAACCGCATTGCAGGTGCAATGCGGTTTTGGAGCTGTCCAGCGGATTTGAACCGCCGACCTCTTCCTTACCAAGGAAGTGCTCTACCTACTGAGCTAGGACAGCGTGTAAACACTCGTATAGTATAGCATTAAAGAGAGGCGTTGTCAAGCCTTTTTCAGAAAAAATATAAAAATCCGTAAAAGCGGACGCAGAATGCACGAAAAAAAGCGGGTGAATAAAGATTCACCCGCCATTTGTCTCTTATTCAGCCGTGTAGGGCAAAAGTGCAATGTGTCTTGCTCTCTTGATTTCCGTTGTAAGCTGACGCTGATGCTTTGCGCAAGTGCCGGTCATGCGACGGGGAAGAATCTTTCCTCTGTCGGAAATGAAGCGGCGAAGACGCGCAACATCTTTGTAGTCAATATGTTCTACTTTATCAGCACAAAAGACGCAGACCTTTTTCTTGGTCTTACGGCTGCGATAGGGTCTTTCTGTTCTTTCCTTATCCATGGAACAAATCTCCTTTCCTAAAACCTACGCCGCCTTTTCGGGCGGGCAAGTAATAAAATGGCTACAGCAAAGCTGTTTTAGAAGGGCAAGTCGTCATCCGTAGCATCCGGGCCGAACTCCATAGGAAGCTCTGCGCCGCCCATAGCGGGTGCGCCGCCGGATGTGGCACTATCCTTCTTACTCTCCACAAAATGCGCTTCATTTACGATAACCTCGGTTACCCAATGGCGCTTTCCCTCCTGGTCATCCCAGGTGCGGGTCTGGATGGAGCCGTCCACCGCAATCATATTGCCTTTCGAAAAATAGCGGGAGATAAAATCTGCCGTGTTCCGAAATGCAACGCAGTTGATAAAATCGGTTTGCCGTTCCTCGCCCTGCCGCGCGTAGCTTCTGCTGACGGCAACAGAGAACGAAACAACGGAAACACCGCTTTGCGTCGAACGAAGCTCCGGGTCCTTGGTCAGCCGACCGACTAAAATTGCTTTGTTCAGCATTCCAACACCCTCCTATTCTTCTTCGCGACGGACGATAATGGTACGGAGCACACCTTCGGTAATCCCATACACACGGTCAAGCTCCTTCGGGAAATCTGCCGGTGCCGTAAAGTTTACGAGCACATAGTAGCCTTCCGTTTTGTAGTGGATCGGGTACGCCAGGCGTCTCTTTCCCCATACATCTACATTCTCCACCTCGCCGGCGCCTGCGATAAGAGCTGTGAACTTTTCCTGCAGCGCTGTGAGTTCTTCCTCGGAAAGAGTAGAATCCAGGACAAAGATTGTTTCGTACTTTTGCATCATTTCTGCCATAATTACACCTCCTTTTGGTCTTTGGCCCCTTTCGGAGCAAGGATACCATAATATTATAAACAAACACACGCATTTTGTCAAGAAAAAATGGAAAAAATTTTTAAAAGCCCTTATTTACAGTCTAAAGATTGACAGCAAACAGAAAAAAGGGTATAATTATGGTAACAAAATGGAAAGTGAGGAATTAAAATGGCACAAATTATAAACACGGCAGAGTTTGAGGAGAAAGTTTCAAACGGAAAGGGCGTGGCCCTCGTTGATTTTTATGCGGACTGGTGCGGCCCGTGCAAAATGATGAGCCCGGCTGTCGATAAGCTTGCGGAAGAATTTTCTTCCCGCGCGGCAGTTTATAAAATCAATACAGATGCAGACGGTGCGCTGGCGGCAGGCCTCGGCATCATGAGCATTCCCACCCTGATTTTCTTTAAGGATGGCGAGGAAAAAGACCGCGTTATCGGCGTGGTGACCGAGGATGTCCTCCGCGGAAAGCTGGAGTCGCTATGCTAAATACGGAATGGACAAAAGTCTCTATCGAAACGACCAGCGAGGGGATAGAGCCGCTATACGGCATGCTTCTCTCTATGGGGATTGAAGGGGCCGAAATTGAAGATACGGCTGATTTTGAAAATTTTCTGGAAAACAACAAGCGATACTGGGATTATGTGGATGACGAGCTCCGTGCGGCAAAAAAAGGGCCAACACGCGTCAGCGTCTATCTAAGAGCAGACGAAAACGGAAGGGAAACGCTGCTTCTTCTCCGGGAAAATCTGCGCCGGCTAAAGGCCGAGGACGCTTCGCTCGGCTCTCTTTCAGTTACACTTGACCAGATTGACGAAAACGATTGGTTTGAAAAATGGAAGCAGTATTATAAACCCTTTACGGTTGGCGAGGCGATTACGGTGGTGCCGGCGTGGACGCCGTACGAGAGCGAAGGCGTGCTACTCCGCATAAACCCCGGCATGCTTTTCGGTACGGGAAGCCATAATACCACCCGGCTTTGTATCACGATGCTCGAAAAGATTGTAAAAAAGGGTGACAGGGTGTTTGACATTGGATGCGGAAGCGGTATTTTATCAATTCTAGCCCTGCTTTTAGGCGCAGAGCACGCCGCTGCGGTAGATATTGATGCAGCCGCGCCGCGCATTGCGTATGAAAATGCTGCGCTTTCCGGCATAACGCCGGAAAAGTATACGGTTACCTGTGGAAATGTCCTGGAAGAGACCGTGACGGACGAAAGATTCCATGTGGTAGTGGCAAACATTGTGGCCGATGTAATTATTCCGCTTTCGGCCGTAGTGGAGCGCTATATGGAGCCGGAAGGCCTTTTCCTTTGCAGCGGCATTATAAATGACAGATTGGAAGAAGTTCTGACGGCTTTGGAGAAAAACGGCTTTACAGTGCTCGAAAAGCGGCAGGATGGAGAATGGTGGGCCATTCTTTCCAAAAGGAGATGAGGTATGGCGAGATTTTTCATTACCCCGGCGGATATCGCGGGCGATGCGGTGCACATTACGGGTGAGGATGCCAAACACATAGCGCGCGTGCTCCGCATGCGGGAAGGCGACACCTTTACGGCGTGTGACGGAAGCCTCGGGGAATATCTTTGCGAGATTACGAAGATGGACAAGCTTTCTGTCCAGGCGAAAATTCTGGAGAAGAAGGAAAGTGAAGCCGAGCCGGCCGTTTCCGTAACGCTCTATCAGGGCGTACCCAAAGGAGCAAAGCTCGACTACATTGTGCAAAAATGCGTGGAAATCGGCGTTTGCCGTATTGTGCCCGTGCGTTCGGCGCGTACTGTGCGCGAGGGTGAGGTGAAGAAAGAGCGTCTTTCCCGGATAGCCATGGAAGCGGCCAAACAGTCGGGCCGTGGGATTATCCCCATCGTGGAAGAAGCAGTTCCGTTTTCCGACGCACTGGAGCGGGCAAGCGAGGCAGACCTTGCGATTTTTCCGTACGAATGCGAAAGAGAAACAACGCTCAAAGCGGCACTTGCGGGGAAAAAACCGGTCACAGTTTCCGTAATGATTGGTCCGGAGGGCGGTTTTGAACCGGAAGAGGTGGAAGCGGCGAGAAAAAAAGGGTTTCTAATCGTTTCGCTTGGCAAACGGATTTTACGGACGGAAACGGCAGGGCCTGTAACCTGTGGCAATATTTTTTACGAATTCGAAGCATAGAGGAGTAGAATTATGCAGTACAAGGCAGCGATTTTTGATTTGGACGGCACACTTTTGGATACGCTCGAAACCCTGGCGTATTATGGCAACCGGACGCTTGAAAAGTACGGGCTTGCACCGTACGAAAAAGACGCATATCGCTATATGATCGGAAACGGCGCGAAGGTGCTGATTCAGCGTATGCTGGAGGGAAGAGCGCGCGAAGATTTGTTTGATGCGGCCTATAAAACCTACATCGACGCCTACCATGCCGACACGCTCTATAAAACGGAAATTTACCCCGGCATCGAAAAGATGCTGGTGGCGCTACGGGGAAAGGGATTGCAGCTTTCGGTTCTTTCCAATAAACCGCATGAGGCAACGGTTCCCATTTTAAAGAACTTTTTTGGTGCGGATACTTTTGCGGAGATGCGTGGCGCGATGGAGGGCGTTCCGATCAAACCGGACCCGACGGCGGCACTCGAGATTGCAGAGAAGCTCGGCGCATTGCCTGCGGAATGTTTATACATAGGGGACACGGCGGTGGATATGGAAACCGGAAAGCGCGCCGGCTTTTACACAATCGGCGTTTTGTGGGGCTTCCGGGACGAAGAAGAGCTTCGGTTGGGCGGTGCTGATAGAATTATTACAAATCCGGCAGAAATTTTAGACTGCCTTTAAGGAGGAACTATGCCGAAAATCGGAAATGATTGGGACCGCATCATCGGAGCGGAATTTCAAAAGCCGTATTATGCGGAACTTCGAGCTTTTTTGAAAGAAGAATACGCGACGCAAACAGTTTATCCGGATATGTATGACTTGTTTTCGGCACTGAAGGCCACGCCGTATGAGAAAGTAAAAGTTGTCATTTTAGGGCAGGATCCCTACCACGGCGCTGGGCAGGCGCATGGGATGAGCTTTTCGGTGCGCCCCGGCGTGCCTACGCCGCCGTCGCTTGGGAACATTTATAAAGAAATCATAAGCGAGCTTGGCGGAAAGGTGCCCAATAACGGCTATCTGATGCCTTGGGCCGAGCAGGGCGTACTCCTTTTAAATGCGGTTTTATCCGTGCGTGCCGGGCAAGCAAATTCCCATAAGGGGCAAGGGTGGGAAACTTTTACCGATGCCGTGGTGGACGCACTGAATCAGCGCGAAAAACCAATGGTGTTTCTTCTCTGGGGCGCCGGAGCACGCCAAAAAGCGGCGCGCGTAGACAGAAAACGCCATCTTTGCCTGGAAGCGCCGCATCCAAGCCCCCTATCTGCCTATAACGGTTTTTTTGGATGCGGGCATTTTGAAAAAGCCAACGCATTTTTGATGGAGACGATTCAGAGCCCCATCGACTGGCAAATCCCGGATTTGAAATAGCCAAAGTATGGAAAAAAGTGAAAGAGATGTTTGACAAAGAGTGCGATTTGTAGTATAATAAAACCATACAAGACTGATGAGTCAGGCGGGAGGGTAAAAGATATGTACAGCATCGGAGACAAGGTGGTTTACCCTATGTACGGTGCAGGGATTATCGAATCCATCGAAGAACAGGAATTTCAGGGCGAGGTCAATAAGTATTATGTGATGAAAATGCCTATGGGAGACCTGAAAGTTATGATTCCCATGCTCAATGCGGAAAAAATCGGCATCCGGGATGTGATTGACGACAAGGAGGCCGACGAGGTAATCGGCAAATTTTCTTCTCTGGAAATCGAGTGCTCGCTCAGCTGGAACAAACGGTACAGAGAAAATATGCTGAAGATTAAGAGCGGAGATATTTACGAGGTGGCTGGCGTTGTTAAAATGCTGATGTGTCGGGACCGAGAAAAGGGGCTTTCCACCGGAGAGAAGAAGATGCTCACAAACGCAAAGCAGATTCTGGTGAGTGAGCTTGTGCTTGCCAAAAATATGGCACAAGAGGAAATTGAGGCGCTGTTTGAAGAAGCGCTTGTTTGCGAATCCTGAAAAAGGCAGGGCCGTCGGATTTTAGAAGGACGGCAGAGTCGGAGGCGTGATGAAGGAAAAAATTATAGCCATTTTACCTGCTGCCGGTCATGGCTCGCGTATGGGCGCCGGGCAAAACAAATTGCGGCTCGCGCTTTTGGGGCGGCCGGTGCTGGCATATACGCTGGAGGCTTTTGAGAATTGTCCTTCCATTGACGAAGTGATTCTTGTTGCAAATGAGCAGGATATTTTTTTATATAGAGAACTCGTAAAAGATGCGGGTTTCCAAAAGGTAAAGACTATTTTGCGTGGCGGCGAGACGCGGGCGCAGAGTGTACATATAGGTGTTTTGGCGGCAGAAGATGCCTCTGTTGTGGTGATTCACGACGGGGCGCGGCCGCTTGTAACACCGGAGATTTTGGAAAAAACAATAGCAGGGAGCCGGGAAACCGGGGCGGCAATTGCAGCCGTTCCTGTTATTGATACCATCAAGCGTGCCGAAGGGGGCACCATTTGCGAAACGCCCCGGAGGGAAGAACTCTGGCAAGCACAAACGCCGCAGGTCTTCCGACGGGAACTTCTTCTTTCTGCACTGGAAAACGCTTCAGACGCAGTGACAGATGATGCAAGTGCTGTAGAGCTGGCTGGCGTGCGCGTGCGGCTGGTGGAGGCAAATCGGGAAAACATTAAGCTTACAACTCCCTTTGACCTTCTGGTGGCCGAAGCGGTGCTGCGAGCAAGGGGGAGAGAAGCATGCGAATAGGTCACGGCTTTGATGCACATCGATTAGAAGCGGGGCGGCGCCTATATCTTGGCGGCGTGGAAATCCCGCACGAAAAAGGACTTTTAGGCCATTCGGATGCTGATGTTCTGCTCCATGCGCTGATGGATGCGCTTTTGGGCGCGGCGGCGCTCGGGGATATCGGGAAGCATTTTCCGCCCTCGGATATGGCGTATCGGGACATTCGGAGCACCGTGCTTTTAAAGGCTGTAGCGGAGAAGATTGCAAAAGCAGGCTTCTGTCTCTGTAATGCGGATATTACCGTAATGGCTGAGCGACCGAAGCTAGCGCCCTATATTGAAAAAATGCGGCAAACGGTGGCCGATATACTGGGAACCGGACTGGATTCTATCAGCATCAAGGCAACAACAACGGAAAAAATGGGGTTTACCGGGCGTGAAGAAGGCATTGCTGCAGAAGCGGTTTGCCTTTTATATAAAATGCAGGAGGTAAAATAGAATGCACTTTTCGAGGATGTATTCGAGAACTTTTCTTGCAGAAGAAGAAATGCAGGCGCTTTATGCAGAAACTGAGCGCGCACACCAGATGTTACACGAAAAAAGGGGCGCGGGTAGCGCCTTTACGGGCTGGCTCGACTGGGCCGGAAATTTTAGCCGTGTGGAATTGACCCGCATCGAGGAAGCGGCAACAAAAATCCAAAAAACGAGTGATCTTCTTATTGTCATTGGCGTTGGTGGCTCGTATCTTGGTGCAAAGGCGGTGTTGGAGATGCTCCGGCCGGCTTTTGAAAAGCCCGCTTTGGAAATCATATTTGCGGGGCAGAATTTCAGCGGCCCCTATCTTTCTTCCCTCTTGGAAATGGCAGAAAAACGAGAGGTATCGGTAAATGTCATCTCAAAATCCGGAACGACAACCGAGCCGGCCGTTGCATTTCGCATTTTCAAGCAGTTTATGGAAAAGAAATATGGGAAGGAAGGCGCCCGCGAGCGCATTTATGTAACGACCGACCGGGAGAAGGGTGCGCTCCGCGCGCTGGCAGAAAAAGAAGGCTATGCCAGGTTTGTGATTCCTGATGATATTGGCGGCCGTTATTCGGTTTTGACATCGGTGGGGCTTTTGCCGATTGCAGCGGCAGGCATTTCTGTTTCGGAAATGCTGCGGGGAGCAGAGGATGCCCAAAACACATATTCGGAGCCGGATCCGGCAAAAAATGAATGCTATCAGTATGCGATTGCACGAAATGTGCTTTATCGGAAGGGAAAAACTATAGAAATTCTTGCCAGCTATGAAGAAAGACTGCATTATCTGGCCGAGTGGTGGAAACAACTGTATGGCGAGAGCGAGGGGAAGGATAAAAAAGGAATTTTCCCGGCTTCTGTTGATTTTTCCACCGATTTACATTCCATGGGACAATATATTCAGGACGGCCGGCGCGATTTGTTTGAAACGATTTTGATGGTGCAGAAGCCCATGGCCGATGTGGAAATTCCCCCGATGGAAGACAATGCCGACGGACTTGCCTTTTTAGAAGGCAAAACGCTTGGATTTGTAAACCAGAAGGCGTTTTTGGGTACAGTGCTTGCGCATACAGACGGCGGCGTTCCGTGCCTTGTGCTGACTTTGGAGCGGCTGGATGCCTTTTCCGCGGGCCAATTGATTTACTTTTTTGAGAAAGCGTGCGCTATAAGCGCCTATCTGCTGGGCGTAAATCCCTTTGACCAGCCGGGTGTGGAGGCGTATAAACGCAATATGTTTTCCCTTTTAGGGAAGCCCGGATATGAAGAAGAGGGCGAAAAGCTTTCAAAAAGGCTACAGGAATTTTAAACAGTTAAAAACAGCGAAAGCTGTTTAAATAAACGATGAAAGGTTGGCGAAAAGTATGATTAGAGTCATTCTTGGTGAAAAAGGAACAGGAAAAACAAAAATGCTGCTGGACAGCATGCACGCGGCAGTAGAAAGCGAAAAAGGCTGCGTGGTATTTATTAATAATGGTGGCCAGCATATGCTGGATGTAAGTCACAGAATCCGTCTCGTGGATTCTTCGGAATTTGCCATGGAGACCTTTGCAGAGTTTTATGGATTGATTTCCGGCATTCTGGCACAGAATTTTGATGTTTCCTACATTTTCGTAGACAGCATTACCAAAATTGCAAAGGGAAGCGACGCGGAACTGGAAACGATGCTGGAGAAGCTGGATGCCCTTTGTAAGAAATTTGAAGTGCAGGTTGCAATGACAATCAGCATGAGTGCGGCCGCGGCCAGCGATAAAATCCGGTCATTTGCATAAGGATAGGCCGAATTAAGAAAGGATAGCAAATACATGAAATATCAGAGCACCCGCGGTAGTGCGGCCGTTGAGGCTTCACAGGCAATTGTAAAGGGGCTTGCGCCGGATGGCGGTTTATATGTACCGCAGTCGTTCCCGACTGTAGGGGAAATTAAAACACTGCTCCCGCTTTCCTACACGGAAAGAGCAAGACGCATTTTATCTTCCTTTTTGGGGGATTTTACAGATGAGGAAGTGGAGGCCTGCGTTCAGGCAGCCTATACGGCGGAAAAATTTGGTTCCGATGCGATTGCGCCGATTCATTCTTTAAGCGAAACGCTGCATATTCTGGAGCTTTGGCATGGCCCGACCTGCGCATTTAAGGATATGGCGCTACAGATTTTGCCGCATCTTCTCACCGTTTCCATGCGGAAAAACGGCATAGAGGACACGGTGGCTATTCTGGTTGCCACGAGTGGCGACACCGGCAAAGCGGCATTGGAAGGCTTCCGGGATGTGGAAGGAACCCGCGTTCTCGTATTCTTCCCGCGTGACGGTGTAAGCCAGATTCAGCGCAAGCAGATGGTAACGCAGGAAGGAAACAATGTTGGTGTTGCCGCGGTGTGTGGGAATTTTGACGATGCACAAAACGGCGTAAAGGCCATCTTTACCGATGCGGAATTCGGTGCATTCTTAAAAGAAAACAAGATTGTGCTTTCCTCTGCAAACTCCATAAACTGGGGCAGACTTGTGCCGCAGATTGTATACTATGTTTCTTCGTATGCTTCTCTCGTAGCAAAGGGAGAACTCGGGGAGGGCGAAAGCTTTAATGTTGTCGTACCGACAGGGAATTTCGGCAATATTCTGGCTGCGTATTATGCAAAGAAAATGGGCGTGCCGATTGGCAAGCTGATTTGCGCCTCCAACGCAAACGATGTTTTGACGGAGTTTATAAAAACCGGCGTTTATAACAAAAACCGCGCGTTTCATCTGACGATTTCGCCTTCAATGGACATTTTGATTTCTAGTAATCTGGAGCGTTTTCTCTACGATGTTTCGGATGCGGACACGGAGAAAGTCAAAAGCTGGATGGAGAAGCTCCGCAAGGAAGGTCAATATACAATTGACAGCGCTACGCTTTCCAAAATGCAGGAAACGCTTTGGGCGGGAAGCTGTGATGATGTAAAAACAAAAGAAACGATAAAGAAGACCTGGGAAGAACACCGGTATCTTGTGGATACACATACAGCCGTCGCGCTTTCCGTATACGAAGCATATGTAAAGGAAAGTGGCGACACGCGCAAAACCATTGTGGCATCTACCGCGAGCCCGTATAAGTTCGGACAAAGCGTTTTAGAAGCTTTGGGAGAAGAAATCCCTTCCGATCCGTTTGCGGTGCTGACGACGCTGGAAGAAAAAAGTGGCCTTCCCATTCCGAATGCCCTTTCCGGTCTTCGCGAAAAGGAAGAACGGTTCCAGGCGTTTTGCGAACCGGAAAAAATGCCCGAGATGGTGCGGACGCTGCTCGGTATATAGAAAGAAACCGCCCTGCGGGAGTTCCTGCAGGGCGGCATCTGTTTGCTTTTTAGGAGCAGGTGCCACAATTTTTTCTGTCCACAAAGGTGGCACAGAGTGTGCCTTCACAGCCTTGCCCCGAGCAAGCGCTAACCTCGATGGCGTCTGCGGTACACTTTCCGTCGCAATCATTAAAGTGACAGTTTTTTACGCTGCAGGCAACATCCCGAAGCGCTTTGTGCGATTGTTCCATACTAAAAACCTCCTACCTAAAAGAATGCAAGGCGTAGTATTTGCAAAAATGAAACACTTTATGCGGCACATTTCAAAATTTATAAAATGTAGGGAGAATGGCTATGGCTATTTTTGCCATGTCGGATTTGCATCTTCCGCTGGGGATTGATAAGCCGATGGATGTATTCGGCGCCGGATGGGAGAATTATGTAGAGCGCATTTCCGAAAATTGGAAACAAACGGTAACGGAAAATGATACCGTTTTAATTGGCGGCGATGTTTCCTGGGCCACCTATCTTGAGGAGGCGCTGGCGGACTTTCAGTTTATTGAGGCATTGCCGGGGAAAAAGGTTATCGGAAAAGGCAACCATGATTATTGGTGGACAACGGCTGCAAAGCTCCGCGCTTTCCGCGAGAAAAACGGCCTTTCCACGATTACTTTTTTACATAACGATAGCGTGCTTTGCGAAGGATATGCCATTTGCGGATGCCGTGGCTGGCGTTCTCCGTTTGAAAGTGATTTTTCCGGTGAGGACCGGAAAATCTATGAGCGGGAGATGCTCCGGTTGGAGCTTTCGCTTAAGGCAGGCGAAAAAATGAGCGAAAACAGAATTGTTATGATGCATTATCCGCCGGATGTAGGCTTTGCCGAGCTGCTCGAAGCATATGCGGTAAAGATTTGCGTATACGGGCATCTGCACGGACGCGCGGCGTGGGATAAATTTGCACAAAGCGAGCGGGACAGGCTGGTTTCAGCAGATTACCTGCAGTTTTCCCCCTTGCGGATTGTAGAATAAATGAGAGGAGCGGATGGTATGGCAATTACCATGCAGGAAATTGAACATTTAGCGAAGCTTTCAAAGCTTTCCCTGGGCGAGGAAGAGAAGACACGCCTTGTCGGAGAAATGCAGGATATTTTGGCATTTGCGGACAAGCTTTCGGCGCTCGATACAGACGCGGCAGAGCCAACGATGTTTGCTGCGGAGGGACAAAATGTGTTTAGGGAGGACGAAATTCGTCCATCTCTTTCTCCGGAAGTAATTCTGCAGAATGCACCCAAGGCAGATATGGGCTGCTTTGTGGTGCCGAAAACCGTGGAATAGAAAGGACGAAGCAATATGAAGGAATGGTTAGACCTGCCGGCAAGCCGGCTGGCTGAAAAGCTAAAAAGCCGCGAGATTTCGGCGTGCGAGCTGACAAAGGCGCAGCTTGCGCGTATTGAAGAAGTCGAGCCGGCGGTAGAAAGTCTTATTACGATAACGGCCGAAGAAGCAATGCGAAAGGCTGAAGAAGTGGATAAAAAGCGTGCACAGGGCGAAGAACTTTCTCCGCTCGCGGGGATTCCGATGGCCATTAAGGACAATATTTCCACCGAAGGCGTCCGCACAACCTGCGCGTCGAAAATGCTCGAAAATTATGTGCCGCCGTATAGCGCAACGGCGTATCAGCGCCTTTTGGATGCCGATGCCGTTATGGTTGGAAAGGCGAATATGGATGAGTTTGCTATGGGCTCGTCCACGGAAAACTCCTATTTTAAAAAGACGAAGAACCCCCAAAATACGGCATGCGTACCCGGCGGCTCCTCCGGTGGCTCGGCGGCGGCCGTGGCTGCAGGCGAGGCCGTATTTGCACTTGGTTCGGATACAGGCGGATCGATTCGCCAGCCAGCCTCTTTCTGCGGCGTGGTCGGCATGAAGCCGACCTATGGACTCGTTTCCCGCTACGGGCTTGTGGCCTTTGCATCTTCTCTCGACCAGATTGGGCCGCTTACGCGCGATGTGCGGGATTGCGCGATGGTCCTTTCCGCAATCTGCGGCAAGGACGAGATGGATTCCACCTCGCTTTCTGTACCGATGCCGGACTTTCTCGGCAGCCTTACCGGCGAATGCCGCGGAATGCGCATCGGTCTCCCGAAGGAATATTTAAGCGATGCCGTTTCCCCGTCTGTCCGCGAAGCGGTCCTGGCTGCAGCCCGCGCGTATGCGGCGATGGGAGCAGAGGTGATAGAATGCTCGCTTCCGATGCTGGAATATGCGCTCGAAGCCTACTATCTCATTTCTTCCGCCGAGGCCAGCTCCAATCTGGCGCGCTATGATGGGGTGCGGTACGGCTTTCGGGCAGAAGGCTGCAAGGATTTGGAGGAACTCTTTTTACGCACGCGCAGCGAGGGCTTCGGCAAAGAGGTTAAACGCCGCATTATGCTCGGCACCTTCGTTTTAAGCAGCGGTTATTATGATGCGTATTATAAAAAAGCACAAAAAACGCGCACACTCATTTGCGAGGATTTTGCCCGCGTATTTGAGGATTGCGATTGCATCCTGACGCCGACCTCGCCTTGCACGGCCTGGAAATTCGGCGAAAAATCGGCAGACCCGATGCAGATGTATCTGGCGGATATCTGCACCGTTTCTGTCAATATCGCGGGGCTTCCGGCGCTCAGCATGCCTTACGGCAACGACGAAAACGGACTTCCCATTGGTATTCAGCTGATTGGCGGCCGCCTTGGAGATGGTAAGATTTTGCGTGCGGCGTATGCGCTGGAATGCGAAAAGACAGGAGGGCAAAACGCATGAAATACGAAACCGTAATCGGACTTGAGGTGCATGCAGAGCTTGCAACAAAAACAAAAATTTACTGTAGCTGCGAAAACAGCTTTGGCGGGGATACGAACACAAGATGCTGCCCGGTTTGTATCGGGCTTCCCGGGGCGCTTCCGGTTCTCAATAAGAAGGTAGTGGAGTACGGCATTCTGGCGGGGCTGAGCATGCACTGCGACATTGCTTCCCATTGTAAGCAAGACCGCAAGAACTATTTTTACCCCGACCTTCCGAAGGCGTACCAGATTTCCCAGTTTGATTTGCCGCTTTGCGAGCACGGCTATGTGGAGATTGACACCGAGGACGGTGTAAAAAATATCGGGATTACCCGCATCCATATCGAGGAGGACGCCGGCAAGCTTTTGCATGCCGAAGGCGCGAATTTCTCGCTTGTGGATTATAACCGCGGCGGCGTGCCGCTCATTGAGATTGTCAGCGAGCCGGACATGCGCTCGCCCGAAGAAGCCATGGCGTTTTTAGAAACGATTAAATCCACGCTGCAGGCAATCGGCGTTTCTGACTGCAAGATGCAGGAAGGCTCGCTTAGGTGCGATATCAATGTTTCTGTCCGCCCGGTCGGGCAGAAGGAATTCGGCGTGCGCAGTGAGTGCAAGAATGTTAACTCGTTCCATGCCGCTGTCCGTGCCATCCGCTTTGAGAGGGACAGACAGATTGCCATTTTGGAAAGCGGCGGCACCGTCGAGCAGGAAACGCGGCGCTGGGATGATAGCCGTGGCGAAAGCTTTTTGATGCGCTCGAAAGAAGAATCGCACGATTACCGCTATTTCCCCGAACCGGATTTGATGCCCATTTATGTGGAAGACGCGTGGAAAGAAAGGCTTTCCAAAGTCCTTCCGGAATTGCCGCAGGAGAAAAAGAAGCGGTATGTCGAAGACCATGGCCTCCCGAAATACGATGCAGGGCTTATCGGCGCGTCGCTTGGCCTTTCCAGACTGTTTGAAGAAACGGTGGCGGCCGGGGCAAAGCCGAAGACTGCGGCCAATTGGTTACTCGGCGAAATCAGCAAAATCTTGAACGAAACCATGCTGGATGCAGAGGCGATTCCCTTCGATGGAGCGGCGCTGGCAGAGCTTGTCGGCATGATTGAAAGCGGCACCATTTCCGGCACGATTGCAAAGCAAGTGCTTCCGGAAATGTTCCAGTCCCAAAAACGCCCAAAAGCCATTGTCGAGGAAAAGGGACTTGCGCAAATCAGCGATGCAGGCGCAATTTCGGCGATCATTGCCGAGGTGCTTGCCCAAAATCCTGCGGCGGTCGAGGATTTTAAGGCCGGCAAGGAAAAAGCGATTGGATTTTTAACAGGGCAGACGATGCGTGCTTCCAAAGGAAAGGCGAACCCCGGCGTCATTCAGAAGATGCTGCGAGAAGCGCTGGAAGCGTTATAAAAATCATAAAGAGGGCGTGGCAAAAGATTGCCACGCCCTCTCTTTATGACACAAAAACGCCGCTTGCGCGGCGCCTTCGTGAGAAAAATGAAAAAGAATTGGTTTTCGGGAGCTTTGCTCCCTAGAAGAAACTATACCATAATTTTATGAAGGAAAGATAGAAAAAGAATGAATGTTCTGTGAACTTTACGCACCTTTTCCTCCGGCACACCAGCGGGCAAAGAGTGCGGAAAGCACACTACCAAAGGTTTTCCGTTCAGCTTTTTCGGCCGTAACAAGCGGGGCTTCGCCGAGAAGGGCTCCTTCGAGATAAAGGGAAACCTTTCCGGCCTCGGTGCCGACTTCTATCGGTGCCGTCAGTTTTTCAGCGGGCGCAACGCGCGTTTCCACCTGCGAGGCCTTTGCCTTTTCCACAAGAACCTCCAGCGGCGCACCACATACAAGCGGGATGGATTCTTTCGTTCCCTTTTCAACCGGCAGCATGCAAAGTGGGGCTGCGGTATCCTCCAGTCTTACAAGCGAATAGGTCGCAAAGCCGGCGTCAAGCAGAGCCCGTGCGCCGTCGAAACGCTCTTTTGTACTTGGTGCCCCCAAAACAACGGCGATAAGCTGCATGCCGTCACGCACGGCCGAGGCCGAAAGACAGTAAAGTGCGTCATCAGTCGAGCCGGTCTTAAGACCATTTGCACCCGCATAGAACCGAATCAATTTATTCGTATTGGCAAGCCCAAAAGCACCGCCGCGAAGCGAATCTACCCAAATGGTTGTAAACTGGAAGATGTCCGAATGTGATAAAAGCGCGCGGCTCATCAGCGCAATGTCATAGGCACTTGTGACATGGCCCTCCTCGTCCAGCCCATTACAGTTTTTAAAGTGCGTATTTTCCATGCCAAGCTCTGCCGCGCGCTCGTTCATGCGGTTTACAAAGGCTTCTTCGGTGCCGGCGAGATGCTCCGCCATCGCTACGCAAGCATCGTTGCCGGAGGCAACGGCAATGCCCTTGAGAAGGTCGTGCACGGTCATCTCCTCGCCCGTATCCAGAAAAATCGTTGAGCCGCCCATGCGTTTGGCGTTTTCGCTTGCCACGACAACGGTATCATAGGAAATCTGTCCGGCATCGATTGCTTCCATAATAAGGAGCATAGTCATAATTTTGGTGACCGAGGCCGGCGGGAGCGCTTCATGGATATTCTGCGAAAACAGAACCTCTCCGGAGGACGCCTCCATTAAAATCGCGGACTTTGCGGAGATAGAAAGCGGCGGCATTTCAGCACGCGCGGGGAGTGAAATAAAAAATGGTAATAAAAAGAAAGCGAGAAGCTTTTTCAAGGAACAGGCCTCCATTTCTAAAGGGATTTTGGTAGTATCCTATTCCCGGATTTTTGCAATTATGCTTAAAAATAAAGGGGATGGACGAAAAACGGAGAAAGTTAGTGAAAACAAAAGGCAATAAAAAAGGGAAGAATTCGTCCAGCGAGGATTCTTCCCTTTTTAACCGGGGGTGCTTTTATGCGCGCGGATGGGTTTTCTGATATACATCCATAATTTTATTTTCGAGAATTTTCGGATAGACGGCCGTCGAGGCGGGGTCAGAAACGCCGAGGAGTTCGCCGATGGTGGCAAGGTCTGCGCCATTTTCCAAAAGATGTGCCGCGAAAGAATGGCGAAGCGTGTGCGGTGTGATTTCCTTTTCAATGCCGGCCTTTTCTTTATATTTTTTAACGAGCTTCCAAAGCCCTTGTCGAGAAAGGCGGTGGCCGGTATAATTTAGGAAGAGAGCAGCTTCTGCGCCTTGTGGTAAAAGGAGCGGGCGTGCCGTCTTGATATAAGCACCGAGTGCCTCGCTGCAGGGACGACCAAAGGGCACGACGCGCGCTGCAGGACCGCGCCGGATTGTCAGAAGGCGGCGGCGCAGATTTATGCTATCAATATTCAGCGCCAAAAGGGCAGAAGCGGTGATACCGGTTGCATATAAAAGCTCTAAAATTGCACGATCGCGAAGCACCATGACCTCGCGGCCATCCGCGGCAGAAAGAAGGCGAATCATCTCAAATCCGGAAAGCACAACGGGAAGCTTTCGGTCCATCACCGGTCGCGGCAAAGTCTGTAAGGGGTTTTGCTGAATCCGTCCACTTTCGACAAGGAAGGTATAGTACGCACAGAGAGAGGAAAGAATGCGCCGGACTGTAGCGACCGACCGGCCGCTATTTTGCAGATGGCGAACATAAGCCGCCGCGTCTTCTTCCGTTGCCCTGGGAAGCGGACAAGAGAGGAACGCAGAAAAGAGACGGACATCCTGCAGATAAGCGCGCCGAGTTCCTTCGGATACCGGCCGCGCGGTCTCTAGATATGCGGCAAAACCTTCCATAAAAAAACTCCTTTATAGATGCGCCCCTAAAATGGATTTCAAGAGGGGCGCCGAGATGTAGCCTTCCACAAGACAACCGAGAAGAAGGGGGAGGGAAAGCAAAAGAACGGTCAGACTGTATTGCCAGAGCCCGCAAGAGCGAGCAGTGCCTTTTTCGAGCGAGAATCGCAAGGCATAGAGTGCCAGAATGCCGAGAAGGGGAATGTAAAAAAGATTGTGCGGAAAAATGCCGCAAACGGCGGCGAAAAAGCCACGAAGCCCAAACGAATGGACCAGAGCGCCCACGGCATAGCCGATGGAAAAACCACGCGCACCGGAAAGAAAAAGCGTGGGGAGACCGCCGAGCACCGTTGTACCGCATACCCAAAGAAACACGGCGGCAACAGCGTGATGCCCGAGTGCCTTTAAAAAACTATCGAGGCACATCGAGGGCGAGTCCATACTATGTCGGGCGGCCACAAAGAGCGCGGAAACATCGCCGCGGCAGGCGGAGGCTGCGCCGAGACCAATGCCGACGAGGAGGGCCGCAAGAAGTGCGATACATAAAAAACGGATTTTGGTTTGCATACAAATCCTCCTTTGTATCCAATGTATGCGCAGAGAAGGACAAGTATGCCGATTTTGGAAGCGGGACGCGCTATTTCTTCAGCAGAGAACTTTTCGCCGCACATTTGCGCTCGGCCTCTAAAACGGCAGCGGTAAAGCCGCAGGTTTCCAGCGCTTCCACGGCGGCAATCGTTGTTCCGCCAGGAGAGCAGACCTTATCACAAAGAACGGACGGGTGTTCGCCTGTCTCCAAAACCATTTTTGCGGCACCATACACCGTCTGGGCGGCTAAAAGAAGGGCATCCGCTTTGGAAAGACCGCCCACTACGCCGCCCTGTGCCATTGCGTTAATCAGCATATAGGCATAGGCGGGGCCGCTGCCGCTGACGGAAACAACGGCATCCATCAGGCTTTCCGGCACATGCAGACATCGACCGAGGGACGAAAAAAGAGTTTCAACCGTTTCCGCATCCAGTGCAGTTGCCGGCGGTGCAAAAGAAATGGCAGTCATCCCGGCACCGACGAGCGCCGGTGTATTCGGCATCAGCCGCACTACACGCGCCCCCGGCAAAAGTCCGGCAACAAAGGCGATGGTAATGCCGGCCGCGATGGAAACAACAAGCTTTCCCTTCGCAAAGGGTGCGATTGAAGGGAGCGCCTTTTCGTATATGTTTGGTTTCACTGCGATGATAATCAGGTCTGCAAAGGAAGCAGCTTCCTCGTTTGTACCGGTTTTCACCCCTTGCGCAGCGAGGGGTTTCAGCTTTTCTTCCGAAATATCGCTGACAAAAATATCACCCGGCGCTGTGTGGGCAGAAAGAAGACCTTTTGTGATTGCGCCCGACATGTTTCCGGCGCCGATAATTCCAATTTTCATTTTATTCTTCCTCTCCTTTAGTTCTTAAACCCCGCATAGCGGGAAAAGTGCTATAGAATGCGCTTGCTTTGAATCGATTTTGCATAGGCGGAGGGCGTCATTCCGGTTCGGACTTTGAAAAGCCGCGAAAAGTAATGTACGCTCGAAAAGCCGCACGCCTCTGCCACCTCACTGAAGGTGGCCCCACCTTCGCTGATCATGCGCTTTGCGGCAGAAATCTTCAGCGTGATAAAATATTGAATAATGCTGGTGCCTGTCCGGCGCCTGAAAAGCGATTTTATGTAGGTTTTACTGAAACAGAGCCGGGCACAAATATCGTCTAATGTGACCTGGTCTGCAAGATGCTGATGCAGATAGTCGATAATAACCCCCACGATTTTGTCCTCATTCTCGTCCGCTGCGGCAAGAGAAAGCCTCTCTTCGTGCGAGATGGCGGAGTTTTTCCGCGCAAGGCCAATAAGAAGCGCTTCTATAAAAAGGCGCGTTCTCTGTGCGGCACCCAAAGGCGCATCACGCCGCTCGGTCATCCCCGGCAGGTCAACAATATCCAAAGGCTCCGAAAAGGCAAGCTTTGCCTCGTCGATAATACTTCGCAAAAGAAGCTTATCCGCATCGTCCAGCGTCAGAATTTTATTTTTAAAGAAGGACATCATAGGACTCTCTGACGAAAAAGACAAAATCAGAACATGGGCATATTTTCCGTTTGCCCAGATGTTATGGTACTCCATCGGCTTGTGAAAAATGGCTTCGCCTTGCTGGAGTGTATAGCCGGTACCGTCCGCCACAACACCGACATCGCCGCTGTCAATATAGGCCATTTCCCAAAAGTCATGTCTTTCGCCTGTAAAAATAAAATCCTTGGCGTATGCAAAATAGTGAATCGTATAAAGCTTATCAATCACGAGTGCATTTTTCGGGATGATCGGTTTAAATTCCATTGACCTCTGTCCTTTTGTGCAAAAATTAAATCCTTCTCTCTAAAGATTTTTTTGAGAAACCCTAGTATACTTACAGTATAGCACACTTTCAAAAGAATTACAAGGGGGCTAATTGTAAAAATGAGTACAGAAATTCGCGTTTCCACACCCAGCCGTTTGTGCCTTTTCGGGGAACACCTCGATTATCTGGGCCTTGAGGTAATTGCTGTTGCGATTAACCTTCGTTTTTCTGCAAAAATTGCGCTCCGGGAGGACAAAAAGATTCAGATTCGGATCCGGGATGCTTCCATTGACACTTTGAATGCAGAAAACCGGGCGGGGCTTTACACAAAGTATACCATTGACCTTACAAATCCGATTGTCTATGAGAATAAGCGTGACTACTTAAAGAGCACGGTAAATGTCCTTCTTCGTGCGGGCTATCCGCTCGCTGGCGCAGATGTGCAGCTGGATTCAGAAATCCCGATTGGTAAGGGTATGTGTTCTTCTTCTACAATGATTGTTGTTTTCACAAAGGCGCTCCTGGCTTCAATTGGCCATCCGGACGCGGAAGATCCGGAAAAAATTGCGCATCTGGCTTTTGATGCTGAGGTAACCGAGTTTGGGGAGCCGGGCGGCATGATGGATCATTACGCTTCGGCATTGGGCGGCCTTGTGAATCTGTCCTTCCCGGACGGGAAGTCGGAAGTCTACCGCCTTGACGGCAAGCTGGGCGGCCGGTTTATTTTGTTTGATTCCTTGCAGCAGAAGGATACCACGCGCGTTTTGGGCAATGCGAAAGCGCCGGCGCTCGAAGCAATTGCCATGCTTTCGGAATATGGAATCCGGAGCGTGCGCGATTTTGTGGATGATGCAAAGCTTCCGCTTTTGGAAAAGCTGGATGAAACACATCGGCGTGTGCTTTCTGCGGCCGTAGATAACTACAGGATTCTTTTGGAGGCGAAAAAACTTCTTTCGGCAGATGCGATTGATGACGAAGCGATTGGCAAGCTCATTTCCCGCCATCATGCGAACCTGCGAGACGGCCTTAATATTTCCACGCCTCGCATCGAATCGATTTTGGATGCGGCGATGGCAAACGGCGCTTTGGGCGGAAAGATTAACGGCTCCGGCGGCGGTGGATGCGGTTATATTTATGCAAAAGAGGAAGATTGCGAGGCTATTATGAAGGCCATCGAGGGACTGGGGTATCCGACGAAGATGCTGATGCAGGATACCGGTGTGAGAGAGGAGAAATAACATGAAAGCGATCGTATTAGCAGCAGGAAAGGGAACACGCCTGCAGTCTGAAAAATTCAATTTGCCTAAAGTTTTGCGCGAGCTTTGCGGCAAGCCTTTAATCCGCTATGTTCTGGATAATGTATCTTTTATTAAGCCGGAGGATACGGCCATTGTCGTTGGTTATATGCACGAGAAGGTGGAAGCGGAAATCGGCGGTGCCTATCCGTATGCCCTGCAGACCGAGCAGAAAGGCACGGGCCACGCGGTTATGGCGGCCGAGAAATACTTTGAAGGGTATGACGGCGATGTCATCATTTTGTTTGGGGACATGCCGATGTTTACGCGTGCCATCTACGAAGACACAATTCAGAAGCACAAAGAAAGCGGCGCAGACCTCACGATTCTGACGGCGATTTGCGAAGCTCCGCTGCCGTACGGCAGGATTATCCGCGATGCCGAGGGCAAGGTTTCCGACATTGTGGAACAGAAGGATGCAACCGAGGAGCAAAAGGCAATCCGCGAACTGAATGTGGGCATTTTTGTAGCAAAGAGCCGCGTTCTGTTTGAAGCATTACATAAAATTAACAATCAGAATGCGCAGGGCGAATATTATTTAACGGATGTTCCGAAAATTTTAATCCGCGAAGGCAAAAAGGTAGACACGCATACGATTCGGGACGATGTGGCCATTGTCGGCGTTAACACAATGGAAGATTTGGAATTTTGTGAAAAGCATACGAAGGAGAGAATGGGGAAATGATTAAGTTCGGAACCGGCGGCTGGAGAGCCATTATAGGAGACGACTTTACGAAAGCAAATGTGCAATACCTCTCGCAGGCGATTGCCGACGAGATGCTGGAAACGGGCTGTGATAAAATTGTAATTGGTTATGACCGGCGCTTTTTATCCGATGTAGCGGCAAAATGGGCATCTGCCGTATTTGCTGCAAACAAGATCACGGTATATTTTATCGGGATTGATGCGCCCACGCCGCTGATTATGTTTGGCGTAAAGCAGCTTGGCGCAAAATACGGCATGGCCGTGACGGCCAGCCATAACCCGGCCGCATATAATGGCATCAAGGTATTTACCGAGGGCGGAAGAGATGCGGCGGCCGAGGTGACAAAGCTATTTGAGGCGCGCATGGAAAAAGGCGTGGAAGTCAAAGAAATTTCCTTTGAGGAAGGCCTTTCTGCCGGCAGCATCGTCGACTACGATATTGCAAATGATTATGTAGATAGCATTCTCGCGATGATTGACATTGAAAGCATCAGAAAACGCCGCATGAAGGTTTTGCTCGACCCGATGTTCGGTGTATCCAGGACGAGCCTGCAGACCATTTTGATGACGGCGCGGTGCCATGTGGATACGATTCATGACCGGCACGACACGCTATTTGGCGGAAGGCTTCCTGCGCCTACGGCGAAAACACTTTCGCGACTTCGCGATATGGTGGTTGAAGGCGGCTATGATATCGGCATTGCAACCGATGGCGATGCAGACCGCATCGGCATTATTGATGACAAGGGGAATTTCATTCACCCGAACCAGATTCTGGCGCTTTTGTATTATTATTTAACAAAGTATAAAGGCTGGGAAGGGGATTGCGTTCGCAATATTGCCACCACCCATCTTCTGGACCGCATGGCCGATTCGTTTGGAAAGACCTGTCATGAGGTGCCGGTAGGCTTTAAGCACATTAGCGCAAAAATGGAAGAAAGCGATGCGCTGATTGGCGGCGAATCCAGCGGCGGGCTGACAATTCGCGGACATATCCGTGGCAAAGACGGTATTTTTGCATCTGCCCTTTTGGTCGAGCTTGTTTGCGTAACCGGCAAAAAGCTCAGCGAGGTGCTGGAAGAAATTTATGCAGAATACGGAAAACGCGAGATGCACGAAACCGATTACAGCTTCTCCGAAGAGAAAAAGGCAGCTCTTAAAAAGCTTTTGTTCGAAGAGAAACAGCTTCCGGATTTGGGCGAGAAGGTTGCACGCGTAAGCTACATGGACGGCCTGAAGGTCTATTTTGAAAACGACGGCTGGATTATTGCACGCTTCTCCGGTACAGAGCCGCTGATTCGTATTTTCTGCGAAATGGAGAATAAGGAAAAAGCCAGAGAAATTTGCGATAAAATGCGCGTCTTTTTAGGGCTTTAATGTGTACAAGCAAAAAGGGTTGCCGAAAAAGGCAGCCCTTTTCTTTTTGACAAAAGAGGAAAATTCAGGGGTTTTCGCGGTGTGGGCTTGACGGACGGATAAAAATACTGTATAATTATAATATCATTTTGTATAAAAAGGAAATGCAGACTATGAAAATCGGTGTCATTGCCAACACGGGGAAGGACGAAGCGCTGTCTATCGCAAGACGCGTGGCACAGCAGGTGGCAGAAACAGAAACAGTTTTTATAGAAAAAAAGCTTGAAAGAGAGCTGGCAGAATTTGTCGCGCTGGATGGAGATGCGCTCTTTCGGGAGCCAGACATGCTGCTGGCACTCGGCGGAGATGGAACACTTTTGGAAGCGGCGCGAAAAGCCGCGCCATTCGGGACACCCGTTCTCGGCATCAATTTAGGGCAGGTTGGTTTTTTAACCGGCGTGGAAAAGGACGCGTTTTTAAGCGCTGATGTCTATAAAATGCTTCGACAGGTGCGGATTGAAAACCGCATGATGCTGGAAGCCGATGTATACAGGCAAGGTGAGAAAATTGCTTCGTTTTTAGGGCTCAATGATGCGGTCATCCGCGGCGAGGCAACGGCACCGCTTCTTCGGCTGGAGGTCTCGGCTGACAGAAAGCCGCTCGGACGCTATGTGGCAGACGGGATTGTGTTTGCAACGCCTACGGGGTCAACTGCGTATTCCTTCTCTGCAGGCGGCGCACTGGTGCATCCGGAAATGGAAGCGCTTCTTATTACGCCCATTTGTCCGCACATGCTGCACGCCCGACCGCTCGTTTTGCCGTCTACAAGTGTTCTGCAGGCAGAATTTCCGGAGGGAAGGGCTTTGGCGGCATATCTGAATGTAGACGGCGAAGATAAGCTCGCGCTTCAGAACGGGGACCGGATTTTAATCTCCCGCGCCCCGATACCGGCCAAGGTAGCCACCTTGCAGGAAAAGGCGTTTTTGGAAATTTTGAAAGAGAAACTAAAGGGGTAAACCATGAAACAGAGAAGACAAAATGCCATTTTACAGATTATTGAGGCAGAGTGCATTCGCACGCAGGAGGAGCTTTCAGAAGCGCTGATGCGCCAGGGATTTGAGGTAACACAGGCCACGGTGTCGCGTGATATCAAGGAACTCCGGCTTTTGAAAAAGCCGACCGCTGGCGGCAGCCGATACACCTCGCCGCGCAAGGAGGGATACGGAGAAAGCATCGGCAGAGCCCATGCGATTTTCCGCTCGGCCGTTAAAAGTGTAGACCTTGCGATGCACACCATTGTGATGCACACGATGTCCGGCATGGCAGACGCCGCGGCAATTTCTTTGGAAACAATGGAATGGCCGGAAATTTTAGGCACAATTGCCGGTGATGATACCGTTTTGATTATTGCGCGGGACCCCAAAACGGCCGAAACAGTCTACGGAAGGCTTCGGGAAATGTTGTAGACTATAAGGAGAGAAAAGTATGCTTTGCAGACTAGCGATATCCAATATAGCTGTAATAGAGAAAGCGGAAATTACTTTCGGGGAAGGCTTTACGGTGCTGACAGGCGAAACCGGTGCCGGTAAGTCGCTTATTATGGATGCCATTACGATGGTTCTAGGCGGCAGAACCGGGCGAGATATCATTCGCGCCGGGCAGAAATGTGCAATTTGCGAAGCTGCGTTCTTTGGACCGCATCCGCTTGCGGACGAGACGGAGATGCTACTTCTTCGGCGCGAGCTCTACGCGGACGGGCGGAATTTGTGCAGCATTAACGGCAATATGGTAACGGTGGCGGGGCTTCGGGAAGCTGCAGAACCGCTTCTGGCGATGCACGGCCAGCACGATACGGAGCAGCTTTTGCATAAAAGCAGCCATCTTATTTATGTAGACAAGTTCGCCCATGCCGATGCCGAGCGGGAGGTATATACGCAGCTTTATGCAGAAAAAAAGCGGCTTCTCGCTGAAATCGATGCGCTGGAGGCAGACGCGGGTGAAAAAAGCCGGCGGCTGGAGATGCTTACCTTTTGGACAGAGGAAATCCGTGCCGCGGCGCCTGTGCCGGGCGAGGACACAGAACTTGAGGGAAAACGCGAGATTTTACGGCATAGTGAAACCATTCGCCGCGCGGCAATGGGCGGATATATGGCGCTTTGTGGGGAAGACGCCGCGGCGCGTGACAGCCTTTCTGCGGCTGCAAGGGCGCTGGACGGCGGCGGTGTACATGATGCACGGCTTATGGAAGCAGCCGAAAAAATCCGCGACGCACAGTATCAGATTGAAGAGATTGCGGCGCTTCTTTTCGACATCAGCGAAGAGGAGCACAATGGGGCGGCGCTGGAGGAAATTGAAGACAGACTTGATGTTTTGCAGAAATTAAAGCATAAATACGGTGGCAGTATCGAAGCGGTGCTCCGCTATGCAGACGAGGCAGAGGAAGAAAAGGCGCGGCTGGAAACGGCGGATGAAACACTTGCTGCGTTACAGATTTCTCTGGCTGAAACAGAGAAAAAGCTTATGGAAGCGGCAAAAGCACTTTCGGCAAAACGCGCGATTGCGGCCGGAAAAATTGCAGATGCGGCGGAAAAAGAGCTTAAGGCGCTGGATATGGAAAAGGTTCGGTTTTCTGTTTCCGTGCAAGAAAAGGCGTATGGCGAAACCGGGGCGGACGAGGTGGAGTTTTTCATTTCCACCAATCCTGCGGAAGGCGTAAAGCCGCTTTCTAAAATTGCGTCGGGCGGCGAGCTTTCGCGCGTTTGCCTTGCTTTGCAAACGGTGCTGGCAGAAAATGCTATAGCCCCGCCGGCTGTTATGATTTTTGATGAGATTGATACCGGAATCAGCGGACGCGCGGCGCAGAAAACCGGTGAAAAGCTACGGGCGCTTGCGAGAAACCGGCAGATTCTTTGTGTGACGCACCTGCCGCAGATTGCCGCAAAAGCTGATGCGCAGTTCCTGATTGAAAAGAAAGAAAAGGATGGTGGATTTTCCACCATGGTTCGGCCGCTGGATAAGGCTGGACGCATTGAGGCTATCGCCCGCATGATAAGCGGAGACAGTTTAACAGATAAAACAAGGGAAACAGCGGAGGAAATGCTGAAATAATGGCAGTTTTACAAGTACAGAATCTTGCAGTTGGTTTTGGCGAGCGAACGATATTTTCATCCGTCAGCTTCCAGGCAGAAGCGCAGGATAAAATTGGAATTATTGGCGGGAATGGCGTGGGGAAAACCACGCTTTTTCGCGTGATAACCGGTGCGGTGCGTGCAATGGAGGGGCAGGTGGCTCTGGCGGGAGACTGCAAAATCGGCTATCTCGAGCAGCACGCCATGGCCGATAGTGATGAAACGCTCTACGAAGCCGTCGAATCGGTATTTGCGCCGCTTTATGAGATGGAAAAGGAACTTGCCGCTATTGCGGAGGCGATTGACAGAGGCGAGAATCTTGAAAAACTGACGGCGCGCCAGCATGTATTGACAGAAAAGTATCAGGATAGCGGTGGACTTACTTATAAAAATCGCTGTCGCGCAGCGCTTTTAGGCGTAGGGTTTACGGAGGAGATGCTCGCGCGTCCTGTGCGCGTGCTTTCCGGTGGCGAGCGGACGATGGCGAGCCTTGTGCGCCTTCTCTTAAGCGATGCCAATCTAATTCTGCTCGATGAGCCGACGAACCACCTCGACATGGAGGCGTGCGTGTGGTTGGAGGAATATTTAAGGGCGTGGCGCGGCGCCGCGCTGATTGTATCGCATGACCGCTATTTTTTAGACCGCGTTACAAACAAAACGGTGCTTTTATCCGGCGGTCGCTGCACCTGCTTTTCGGGCGGCTATACGGAATTTATGAAAAAGCGTGAGGCGGAATATGCCTTTGAAAAACGCCAGTATCAAAAGAAGCAGCAGGAAATCCGCCGCATTGAGGGGATTATTGAAACGCAGCGGCGCTTTAACCGCGAGCGGAATATCCGCATGGCGGAAAGCAAGCAAAAACAGATTGACCGCATTGCGCAAACGATGGAAGAACCGCCGGAGGACGAAAAAGGTATTTCGTTTTCCTTCCGGCCGGCAAAGGATAGCGCGCATGAAGTGCTGCGAGCGGACAGGATTTCAAAGGCTTTCGACGGCGAGACATTGTTTAGAGGGATTGACCTTAAAATTTTTAAAAACGAACGCGTGTTTTTACTCGGCCGAAACGGATGCGGCAAAACGACGCTCTTTTCCATTTTGCGTGGCGTGCGGAAGCCGGATAGCGGCATGGTGACAATTGGAAACCGTGTGGAAATTGGCTATTATGACCAGACACAGAGCGACCTTGCGCCGCAGAAGACGGCACTGGAAATTGTGCGGGATGCCTTTCCGCAAAAAACGGAGACGGAGCTTCGCTCGGCACTGGCGGCGCTGGGGCTGCGCGGGGAGGCGGTGCACGAGACAATCGGTACACTTTCCGGCGGCGAGCGTGCAAAGGTGGCGCTGACGCGGCTTTTGCTCGGAGCGCCGAATTTTCTTCTCCTGGACGAGCCGACGAACCACCTCGACATTGATGCCAAGGAAGCCCTTGAGACCGCGCTGCTTGCCTATGGCGGCACGCTGCTTGCCATTTCGCATGACCGCTATTTTATCAATAAGCTTGCAAGTCGGGTTGTAACACTTTCTGAAGATGCCGTCAAAAGCTATGACGGAAACTATGCGTATTACCTTGAAAAACGGGAAACGGCACCGCCGCGAGAGGCTTGCGCGGCGCCGAAAAAGGAAAATACCTACCGCGAGGAAAAGGCCATGCGCGCAGAAATCCGAAAGAAGAAAAATCGCTATGAGAAGCTAGAGGGAGAAATCACCAAAACAGAAGCGGCGATTGCCGAAAAGCAAACGCTCCTTTCGGCGGCCGGCTCTGATTACCAGAAGGCCATGACGCTTTCAAGTGAGATTGAAGACCTGGAAGAAAAGCTGGGGGCGCTTTATACCGAGTGGGAAAGTGTTGCTACGGAACTCGAAGCAGAAGAATAAAGGGGGGGGTGTAAATTAACGCGCAGTTAATTTACAGCCCCTAGCATTTTCATTGCCTTTTGGCGGTCTGAACTTTTTTACAGCCCCCATTTTATTTTTTCTTTTGGAAAAGGAGAAATACCCCGTGCACGCAAAGCCCGACGGCAATCGCCACCACAAGGTCAAAGATTACGGTCAGGGCGAAGGTCAAAACTAAAACGAGAATGTCCGTTACCTTCTTTTCGCGGCAGATGGCCGTAAATTCCCGCCATTCGCTCATGTTATAGGCCACGATAAAGAGAATTGCGGCAATAACCGGCATTGGAATCCGGGCGGCAAGCGGCATGAGTAAAACCAGCACTAAAAGCAAAACGAGTGCATGCACCATGCCGGCGACGGGCGTTTTGCCCTCATTTTTGATATTGGCGGAGGTGCGCGCAATGGCGCCGGTAGCTGGAATGCCACCGAAAAGAGCCGAGCAGATGTTGCCGGCACCCTGGGCAATCAGCTCCATGTTGGAATTGTGCTTATCGCCCGTCATACCATCTGCAACGACGCACGATAAAAGCGATTCTACCGCTGCGAGGAGCGCAATCGTCACTGCGTCCGGGAGCATCTGTCGGATGCTTTCCAGCGAAAAACCGGGAAGCGTGGGACGGGGGAGCGCAGAGGAAACGGTGTATAAATCTCCGATTGTGTTGACACGAAGGCTTGTCAGTCCCACAAAAAGCGAGCAGAAAATAACGGCAACGAGCGAGGGCGGAATTTTGGAAAAGCAGCGGATGCGCGGCAGAACAATCAAAATGGCCAGCGCCGCGAGCCCCACCAAAAGCGCGAGGGGATTCATCGTGCCGATGCTTTCGAAAACGGCTTCCAGCTTCTCCATGGTTTCTACAGGCGCCGAGGAGAAGGTAAGACCCAGGAAGTCTTTGATCTGCCCAATAAGAATGGTGACGGCAATACCGGCCGTAAATCCGACGGTAATCGTGTGCGGGATAAAGCGAATCAGGCTACCAAAGCGACAAAGCCCCATGAGAATGAGAAGCAATCCGGCCATGACCGTCGCAAGGGCCAGCCCTTCGAGCCCATTTTGCGCGACAATGCCGGCCACAATTGTGGCAAAGGCGGCTGTGGGCCCTGCAATCTGCACGCGGCTCCCGCCTAGAAGCGAAATCACAAAACCGGCAAAAATCGCAGTATAAAGGCCTTCTTCTGGACCGACGCCGCTGGCAAGCGCCAGCGCAATCGAAAGAGGCAGGGCGATGATGGCTACAATGATGCCGGCAATCAAATCCTTTGCAAAGGTTTCCTTGTTATAGCCTTTCAGGCACGAAAGGAGCTTCGGCTTTAAAGTTTCCATAAATAATCCTTCCTTTGTGTAATAAAATAAAAACGCACGGACTTAAGTATACATCAAATCCGTGCGTTTTGCAAGCAAAATATTTACAGAATTTACGCTTTTTTCCGCAAAGAGAGAAGGCGGACAAGCGTGGGGGATAGGACAATGTTTGAGCCAAGCTCAAAGAGAAAATTCCAGCCGACGAGGACGAATATCATATATTCGGTAATATTCGAGCTGAAACCGAGCCCTTCTGCCCAGATGGCAAGCGTATCCATAAAAAATGCGAGACACCCTAAGAGGAAGACGCCGGTATTTACAACGGGACAAACGAAGGCGGCTGCCAAAACGGCAATCCAAACATTTTTTTTGGAAAGAAGACGGTAGACGCCGCCGGCGGCAATCCCGCAAAGAAAGCCTTTTAAGAGAACGGTCAAAATTGTACCGGCCGCATTTACTGCCAAAAAGGCCGCGGCATCACCGCTCAAAAGAACAACCACGCCGAATACGAGCCCCAGCCATGCGCCGAGCGCCATGCCGCCCAGTGAAGCACCCAACACAATCGGAATCAACACGAGCGAAATGGAGAAGGGGCCGAAACGGATAAAAGCGCCCATGAATTGCAGCACGACCACGAGTGCGGTCAGTATGGCGCCGAGCACCACCGTCTTTGTGTCCATTGTTTTTTTCATAATCAATGCCTCCTTGCTGTCGTTCGCACGAGGGAAAAGAGGACGGCTTTTCCTTCGCTGGCGATACAACGCGAAATCTATCTGCACTTTCCCAGTGGAAAGAGAGATTACTTTACATTTTTTTCGTATATTATGCGAAGACCATCTAAAACAAGATGCGGATCCAGCGTAATTTTATGTGTGAGATGTGGCACAACTACCTCGGCAAGACCGCCGGTAGCATACACCGGAAGCGCAAGGCCGGATTCGGCGGAGAAGCGGTCAATCATGCCGTCCAGCATGCAGGCGTGTCCCAACACAACGCCGGCGCGCATGCAGTCCGTCGTGTTTTTTCCGATAACGGATTTTGGCGCAGAGAGACTGATTTGCGGCAATTGCGCCGTGCCGCTCGAAAGCGCGCGAAGACCGATGCCGACGCCCGGAATAATCGCGGCGCCGACAAAAGCACCCGTTTCATCCATCAGCATCAGTTTCGTTGCGGTGCCCATATCGATCAGGAGCGAGGGGCTCCCATATTTATGATGCGCAGCTACACAGGCGCAAATCAGGTCTGCTCCGACGCTTGCGGGCGAATCGCAGCGAATTTGAATGCCAGTTTTAATGCCTGGTGCCACAAAAAGCGGCGTTTTCCCGGCGATATAGCGTATCGCCTTTTCCACAATGCCGTTTTGCGGCGGCACGACAGAGGCAACAATAGCGCCCTCTATGTCGGCGGCATCCACGCGATGCAGCGCAAGAACATTTAGAAGCTTTGCGGCATATTCATCCTCGGTTCCGATGGCGCTTGTGCTCATGCGGGCAACAAACTGGAGCTTGTCTCCGCAAAATCCGCCCAGAACAATATGGGTGTTGCCGATATCGATTGTCAGGAGCATAGTCATTCCCTCTTCCTTCGTCTTAATGTATAACAGTATACCATAAGTGGGAAGAATATACAAGAGAAAGATAGGAAAACTTTCAGAAAGGAAGCGAGAGAATGGCAAATCGACTTGCGGGCAGTAAAAGCCCTTATTTATTACAGCATGCAGAAAATCCGGTGGATTGGTACCCTTGGAGCGCAGAGGCTTTTGAAAAAGCGGAAGCGGAGGATAAACCTATTTTACTCAGCGTTGGCTACAGCGCATGCCACTGGTGTCATGTGATGGCGAAGGAAAGTTTTTCCGATCCGGAGACGGCAATGCTGATAAACCAAAGCTTTATTCCGGTGAAGGTCGACAGAGAGGAGCGGCCGGATGTAGACAAGGTGTATATGCAGGTGTGCCAGGCGATGACGGGAGCGGGCGGGTGGCCACTCAATGTCCTCTTAACGCCCGGGAAAAAGCCTTTTTTTGCAGGCACTTATTATCCGAAGAAGGACAGGAAAGACCTTATTGGATTTGATACCATTTTGAAACGCGCAGCTGAAGCATGGAGCGACCGGCGGCAGGAAGTGGTCGATACGGCGGGGAAAATCACCGATGCTATGGGGCGCGAGGCGTCGGCCCTTTATACCGAAACAATTTCGGCAGATGCCGCAGAAGAGGCGGCGAAAGTTTTGGACGAGGCGTTTGATGTACAGCATGGCGGCTTCGGCGGCGCCCCCAAATTTCCAATGCCGCATCTTTCCATGTTTTTGACAGTATATGGCCGCAAATACGCTGATGCCCAGAGTCGGCTTCTGGCAGAAAAAACACTCCGTAAAATCCGTGACGGCGGCCTTTGTGACCATGTAGGCGGCGGCTATTTCCGCTACACGGTGGACAGGGGCTGGAGACGGCCGCATTATGAAAAAATGCTGTATGACAACGCACTTTTGGCGCTGGCCTATTTCGAGGTCGGTGGCAATTTTCTGGAGTACGGCGAGGAAATTCTGGCGTTTTTATTACGCGAGATGCGTAGTGAGGGGGGCGGATTTTTCAGCGCAATCAGTGCAGAAAGCGTGGAAGGCGAAGGTGCATTCTATTTATGGGATGCGGCCGAGGTGCGGGGGACACTTGGGAAAGAGGCAAAGGAGTTTTGCCGCGTTTTTCACATTACCGAGGGTTCTCTCCCTTATGTGGAACGAGAAACGGCAGGCTTCCGGAAGCACCTTGCGGCGCTATATAAAAAGCGGCAGGAACGGCCCAATCCGCCGATAGACCGCAAAATTCTGACAAGCTGGAACGCTTTGGCGGCAGTCGCCTTTGCAAAAGGTGGCCAGGCGCTCGGGAAAGAAGAATATACCGAAACGGCAAAAGAAATACTGGCGTATATTGATGCAGTGCATCGCACACCATCCGGCCGCCTGTATGCCAAAAGCTTTGGCGGTGAGGCCGGCACAATGGCGTTTTCAGAGGATTATGCGTATCTTTTGTGGGCACAGCTTACTTTGTGGGAAACGACGGGGGAAGAAGCGTATCTGACGCGCGGGAAGGAGACTTGGGGTGATATTGTCCGCCTTTTCTGGAGCGAGAAGGGCGGCGCGTGGCACACACCGCGGGACGGCGAACAGATGATTTTTAGTTTGATGGAGGGGGACGACGGCGCCACACCGCCTGCAAACGCTGTTTTGGCGCTGTGCCTTTATAAATTGTTTCAGGGGACGGGGGATGTGCAGTATAGGACCGATATGGAAAAAATCTTCTATGCGTTTGGCGGACAAGTCAACGCCGACCCCGCCGCTTTTTGCTTCATGCTTTATGCGAAACTGCAGACGGAATGACCGAAATTTCAAGCCAAAAGGGATTGACAAGAAAATACGGCGTGTGGTATACTCTGTTTAAAGAATAAGAGTACGGAAGCGCTATTTATTGTTTGGGAAGCAGCTTTGGAAAACTGCCGGACAAATTCTTTGCCCGGCAGTTTTTTCGTAGATAAAAGAAGGAAGGGAACGATCAGGATGCACAATGCCGGAAACGCAGAATACATGCAAAAACTATTCGATCTTATGGGCAAGACGGCGAAGATAGAAAGAACGGACGGACAAGTGCTGGAAGGCGTTGTGCGCAGTGTCTCGCTTGACGGGGCGGAGCTTCTACAGGACGGGGCTGTCGTGGCGATTTCGTTTGACGAGATGAAGACGCTCCATGTCCCTGAAGCAGAGAAAAAGGCGGAAGCGGATTTCAAAGCCAATGCGCTTGAAAATTTAATTTTATCGGGGCCGGCAGGAAAGGTGCAGGCAATTTTAAAAAATGCTAATTTTTGTAAAAAAGTCGGTCTTTCGGCGAAAGAAGCCGACGAAATTTTGGAGCGTATTCAAAAGGGAAAACTCCCGTGGGATATGGATCCATGCTCCATGGCCTTCCGGTATCGCGTGCTTTTGAGGGAAAAGGGGAATCCGGAAAACATAGAGGCGCTCTATAGGAAAGCTATCGAAAATGGCTCGCCGTCTAAGGCGGTGGCGATTTTAGAGCTGCTTCGCCTTTACATAAAGAAAGAAGCGTATTTAGAAGCGGCTGCACTTTACGAACAGGAGGCGGCTTTTTTAGGCGAGGAAGCATATGCACATATGACGGCGTATGGCACGGCTTTGGCGCATACAAAAGGAAAAGCGGCGTTGGAGGCGTTTTTAGCGGCGCATCCCGATTTACAAACCTATTCGACAAACAAAAACTATTTCCAGAAGCTTTTGCAAAAGCTGGAGGAAGAGGCCGGGATGGAAGCGGCGGAAGCGTTGCCGGAGGCGAACTTTACAGAGGAGCCTGTCCGCGTATGGCGCCGCGCAGATTATATGCGAAGAGCCGCGAAAAGCGGGCAAGAGGATGCGTATCTTGCCTTTTATCAGTTTTTGTATGAAACCGGCGAGAGCGATGCGCCAATTTTGGCGGCATTGATGCTGCATAGCAGCCGGATCTGGACCTCTGCAAAGGCCAGAGAGGATTTCCGCACGCTTTGCCGTGCACACTATCCAACAGATGTAGAGACGAGTCTTGCCGGTGCTTTTTCCGAAGTGCTCACAGGGGCAGACCCCGAAGCCGGTATCCGCTTTCTGAAAAAGTGGCACCCCATTATGGCGGGCGAGCAGGATACGGCACTGAAGATATTAAACCGCGAAGGGCATGATGCGGAAAGTCCGGAAATCGTGGCGGCGATGGTCGGCGCCTGTCAAATGCCGGAAGCGTGGAGACGCCTTCGGACATTTTATCAGTATAAAGGAATCGAGTGCGAGGGCAACATTTTGTATGCTATCGCGTATTATAGCCCAAATGCGCAGGATTTGTACCTTTTGCAAACCTTTGCAAGAGAAAACGGGCAAGCTGTGCTCGGGACGAGTGCGGCAATGCTTCGTATGTCCCGGGATGTACATAATCCCGTTACAGTGCGAAATGCCTGCCAAAGTCTTGTAAGTCTAGGCGAAGCAGATGCGCCGGTTCCTGCGGCGACGGCGGAAAGCTTTTTCCGAACGCTTTCAGCCACGGCGGACAAAAATCCGGCTTTCGCGGTGGAAATTCTCCATGCCGGGCAGCAGTTTGCCTTGCGTCGGGGCGAGACGGAGGCGTTTATAGCGGCCTGTGGGTCCAATCTTTCCAGGGCGCCGAAAAGCTTTGCGGTGTTTGCGCTGGAGGCTTATCGTATTTGTCCGGAAGAAGAAGAAACCATGCAAATGACAAAGCACCTTCTGGAAACTGCGCCGTCTTTTCGCGGCAAAGTGCCCACACAGGCGCTTTTAGAAAATCCGGAGTCCCTGTCGAAAAAAGGGGCGGAGAGTCATCTTGCGAGGCAGCTGATTCGCATGCTTACCGGCCTAAATGTGCGAAAAATGTACGAAATGATTACCGAGGCGGTTGCCGACCCTGCAGAGACGGGGCTTTCGTCTGCCATTGAAGGCGGGCGTTTGCTGCTTGCGCATTTCCCAGGGGAGGGACTTTTATTTGAGGCCATGTATTATTTGCTCGCGGCACGGGGCGATATGGGAGATGCCGCAGAGATGTATACGATGTTGTATCAATATCTGACCAATACGAAAAATGAGCCGAATTTGTTCGTGCATTACGCAAAACGGCTATACTGCGGCCTTGTTTATTTGGAAAGAAAGGGCATAGAGATTATAGATGCACCAAAGGATGCAGCTGCACTTTTAAGGTTTTTTGAGCGGGGGAATACAGATGCAACGCTTGCAGAAGAATTTTCCGCTTTCCGGCATCGCGTTTTGATGCTGGATGGGGAACCAGCGCGTTTTTCGGCGCTTTTGTTTGCTGGCCTCACCGGCACCTGGAAGCCGTTTATGGATTTGTCGGTAGAAGAGACCGACGGGACTTTTTTGACAACCGAAACCGACATGTTCATGCACGAGGTGGGGCGGTATAATTTCCTGCGAAGCCTTGCAGCAAGGATTCTGGAAAATGAAGAGTGGCAGCATTTTATCGGCCTTTTAACCGAAACAGAGCGTGCACAGATTGAGGCGGTGGAGGCCACTGGCTATGGTGAGGCCGAAAAACGGATGGCTCTCTCACTTTTGCGGTGCAAGATTTTAGATAAAACGGGGAGTGAGTTTCTGGCAGAAAAGATTTTTGCCACAACTTCACCGGAAACCTTCGGCGCGCTTTTACCGGTTGTGCGGACGCTGATGCTAGACAGCGTGCTCATTGAAGGTATGCGCAAGGTGCCTGCCGCGTTTTTGGAGGAAGCAGCACGGACTGTGATGGAACAAAAGGAAACGGTGCCGCATCAGATTTTAAATAAGACCTACCGCGACTTTTTGCGGGCCTTTTCCAACCTTCTTTTCTCGCGCGGCCTTTACAAGGAAGCAGACCCTATTTTGGGACTTCTTTTTACGACCGACGAGAGCGCGTATCGGCATAGCCCCGAAAACCGATATGCAAATTTAACACATGCCATCTGCCGGCAGCGGCAAAAATTCTGTAAGCTTGTATGCCGCGATCCGGAAGAAGTAGAAAAGTTTCATACCACAACGGAATATAAAAAGCTGATTAACATTTTTGCGGTACAATTCGCTTCCGACCGGCAGAGGGATTGGGCAAAGATTGCGCCGCTGATGACGGTTTTGCAAAAGCGGCTTTGCGCCGGGATTTACTATGTCCTTGTTGGCAAAGGCGAGGAATTTGAAGCGCAGGCGCTGGCAATACAGGCGCAGAATCCCGCTATGGCGGAGGCGCTCTTTTACTATGCGGAGCGAAAGTTCCGCGATGCACGCTGGCGGGAAAGATGCCGGCAGTATCTGCCGCCGACGCGTGACGACGAAGAGACGATGTATTTTATGAGCCCCAAAGAGCATGGAAGCGTGCGCCGTCTCCCGATTTTAGAGATTTTAGAGCTCGGCGAAAACCCGGCAGATGGTGCTGAAGCGGGCGGCGCAGCCGTAAAGCCTGCGACAGGTGGCGAAAAAATCCGCCGTGCCATCCGCGGAGAGGAATTTCTGGAAATGGCACTTGGAAAGTATGTACTTTCGTTTGCTACGGAAACGGAAGCGCTTATGCCCTGCCGCGAAGCGTTGCCGCTTTATATGAATGAACCGACGATTGAAAACGGCGTAGCGGTTCTTCGTGCGAAGGACTTTCTGGACACGGCCGATGCCCTTCTTCGGGCGTTTTACGCAAACTTTGCGCTTTATATTTATAAGGAAGCGGAGAATATGGATGATCACGAGGCATGCTTTGCCTTTGTGCCGGATCTTTTGACCTGTCTCTCGGCAGTTTCGGCAATTCCGCCGCATTCTGCTGAACTTTTCGACGATGTGATTCGCAGTATTTTAATGCGCTTTGAAAGCTTTGAGGATTATAGACGCTACTTTTTAAAGCATGCAGGACACATCAGCAAGCTTTTACAAAGCGCAGATGCAGAAGCCATCCGCGATGTTGAGCTTTACTTTGCCGTTGCAAAAAACATTCTGGATATGGAGGAAAACTGGGACGGCGAAACGAAACTGGGAATAATCCGCGAGCAGAACAGGCTGATTGCGGCGCATGGTGCAGGTGTGGACGAGGCGTTTGTTTCTGATTTAATCCTGAAGGTCGGCGAAGTGGAGGATTTCTTAAAGGACCAGCCGCTTCTGACAATTCACATTGACCAGGAGACGCTTTCTGCAGGGAGCCCCCTGACCGGTTATATCGAAAACAGTGGCCACGCGGCGGCGGAGAAGGCGATTTTAAAATTTACGGCGGCCAGCGGCGAAACGAGGACCGTGCAGATGCGCACCTTGTTTGGAGATTACCACGCGCCCTTTGCATTTCCGCTGGTGAAAGAGGCGGGAGAAAGCATTTCGGGCACGCTTTGTGTGAGCTATATCTGGAATGAGGAAGAAAGAAGCCTTACAAAGCGCGTGGGAGAGATTCCGGTTCTGCCGCGTGCGGCGTTCCCTTTAAATACGATGCCGGGCTTTGCTATTCCGGTCTCTGAAACGGAAAAATATTTTATTGGCCGGACAGAAGAAATCGAGAGCTTCAAAAATGAATTTTACACGCTTAAAGCGGGCGAAGACGGCGAAGTTGTCCGCGAAGTCCGGGACCCGAAAGAGGTGCCGGTCATGGTTGTGAACGGCCCGAAGCGCGTCGGGAAATCTTCTCTTTTGCACCGTGTGGAAAAAATCGTGGAAACCTTGCCTTCGCATTGGGTATATGTCCATTTTGATGCCCAGGGGGTGCGGTCGCTCCACGAAGCCTTTGTCAAGGGCTTTTATATGAGCTGGAAGATAGACGGCGTGTCTATTGACGAGATGGAGGCGTACGAGAAGGTGCGGCATCTCGAGCCGGCGGAGGACGCACAGATAAGCGCTTTGGAACTTGGACGGTATTATGCGGCTTGCCGCGATGTCTTTGCACCGGGGAAGCAGATTTTGTTCCTGATTGACGAGATTGAGGCTGTTATCCGGCACACCACGCCGGAAAATCTGTTCAACATGCTGCAATTTGCCATGAAAAACTTAAACGATGTGATAAGCTTCCTCATCTGCGGCTCGGACGATCTGACAAATCTCATGTTTGAAATGGAGAACAAAACGCAGTTTTTCCAGCTCGCCAAAAATTTCCCTGTCGGGAAAATGCCGCGGCATGAATACGATGCACTTTTAGATGCGTTCTCTGTGCGAACCGGCCTTGTGCCGGATGTGCAGGCGCGGGAGGCACTGTGGCTTTTGACGCGCGGGCAGATTTATTATACGCACCTCATTTTCAATAAGCTTGTTGATTTATATCGCGCAGAGCCTGTGCGCTGCACGCGGTGCGACATGCGCCTTTACGATGTCTATTTCGCGTTTGATGCTTTACAAAGCGGAAGTGAGATGTTCTCCGGACTTACCGGGATGTTTGATCATTACCAGTCCGGCGAAAAAGAGGTAATTGCCTGTATTGCCCAACATGCGCCGGCGCCGTCTGCGGGGCTTCGTCTTGAGGCGATTCAAAGGCGCTGCACGGTGCCGGATGTAGAAAAGGCACTCTCGCGGCTGGAGGCAAGAGGCTTTGTCCGTCTCCAGGGCGGACACTATATGATGTCCTCGGAAATGTATCGCGTAGCGTTTGGCAAATATGCGGCCGCCGCGCTTTACTTCAGAGAATAGGAAAGGACGGGAGAAGATGAGAAATCCGTTTGAAGGCGAAAGCTATTATACGGCAAAACGCGAAAAACTCAGGGAGCGGATGGATGACTGGATGGAACTGGCGGAGAAAAACCATGCCGCAGTTTGCTGCGGCATCTATGGACTTGCAGGCACGGGGAAAAGCCGGTTTTTGCAGAGTTACTTTACAGAGGAAAAAAGAATGGAGCTCGCAGCGCGTGGCCAGCTTTATCCTATGGTAATTGCGGCCGTGGAACCGGATCCGGAGCAGATGTTCGACGAGATACAGATGTCCATCGCCGCGTATGCAGAAAAATATGTGCCGGCAGAAAAATGCCCCGCGTTTCCAACGGCCGCAGAGGAGCCGGTCAGCCAGTACCGCCTGAAAAAAACGGTGCGCCTTTTGCGGGCAGCCGGCTACAGGGTGTCGGTAGTGATTGATGAGTTTCACCGGATTTCCCAGAGCGAAACGCTTGGGAAAGGGCATTATGATGCGTTCCGCAGGCTATATGCGGATCCGGAAACCCATATGCGGTATGTGGTGGCGACGGATAGCGATTTCGACCCTGGTAACCGTACACACGCCGAGACTTTTACCACTTCCTTTTTCGTACATATTTTTGAGTCCAGCTTCATAACGGCAGGGGGCCTTAGCCGCGAGGAATGCACACGGTTTTTAGAAGGCTTTTTATGGGGCGGCGAAACGCTACCCTTTTCCGACGAAGAGCTGGAACGAATTTACACCTTATCCGGCGGCATTCCGGAGCTCGTGCGCCGTGCGGCGAAAAATTTGTTTGACTTAAAGCAGGGCATGGGGGAAGAATCCGAGCTTGAAAAATGGTTGCTTGAGGATGGTCGCGCACAGATGCAAAGCTGGTCACACACATTGTCCGCGGTGCAGAAGGCGCTTTTAGTTAAAGCGGCAGGCGAGGGCATCAAAACCTTCTATGAAGGGAATGAGCATTCGGCAAGCGATATTCTTACAAAACGCGGCTTTTTTTCACAGCGGGGCGAGGGCACAACTTACGGACAGATGCGGAAGAAACATTTTGTTTGCACCTTGTTCCGGCAATATGCGGAGAAAAATTTTGCGGAAGAGTATGCGTCTATCTATGGCGCCGAGGGGCAGAACCTGCTGGGGGAGGAACAACGCTTTGTTCTGGAGCTTGTGCGGAAAACGAAACAGGAATATGAGGCAGAGCTCCGCCGGCTTACGGCAGAGGACCGGCGCGTTTTTGCCACGCGTCCCCGGCGGGAGCGGGACTACGAAAAGCTATGCAAAATGGAAGAAAAGCTGGCGGGCGCACCGCTGGAAACATGGGAAATCCGCACGATAGAGATGGAATGCGAAAAGCTGTCGGCGAAATTATAGGAGAAAACGATGAATAAAAGCATGATGGAAGAACTTCGGGCAAGCCGGTGGGACCTATACAGACGGCAGCCGCTTTTTTGGCGGTTGCTTTGCTCGCTGGCGTGGCATGACCCGGATTACAGTATGTTTATCGCCGGTATTTTGTCCGGCTTTCCGGCAACCTTCCTTTTAAATTTGGTTACAATGCAATTTTCAGAAATCCGCCGTCCGGCCCTTTATATGTCCTTTTATGCTGTGTGCATGGTTTGCTCGGTGGTGTTCTGCTGGGCGGGCTTCCGGCTCTCTGTTCTGCACGCCGAGGTGCACCGGAAAGCGCAGAAAATGGCTGAAAAAGGATTTGGAACGAGCGAGGAAAAACGAAATGAGCTTGTTGTTGCCTTCGCGGCGCTCTATCCGGAGAAAATCCGGAAAAATGCGATATTTTTCTTCGTAAGTGCAGCGGTGACAGTCCTTTCCATTGTGGCGATTTGCCTTGTGCAGATTCTGTAAATTAAAAATTTTCAAAAAAAGCTTGACAAAGACCGGGAAAGTGTGTATACTCTTTATCTGTAAACGATTTTTACTTTACACCTAAAGGAACGGGTGCACATGAAAAAGAATCTGAGTGCCGGCTACCTTCTCGATTTTTATGGCCCGCTTTTGACCGGGCGGCAACGGGAAGCGCTGGATATGTATTATAATATGGATTGCTCGCTGGCAGAAATTGCAGAAACCTTCGGCGTCACGCGGCAAGGTGTGCGCGGCTTTATTCTGCAAGGGGAAAAGCGGCTTTTGGAAATGGAAGCGGCCATTGGCCACGCGGCGCTTTATCAGGCTGCGGCAGAGATGCTTCCGGCCGCAGAGGAAGGCGGCGAACGGCTCCGGAAAGCGGCAGAAGTTTTGCGGGCATGTCTGGAAAGGGAAACGGATGGCGTTTGAAAGCTTAGGCGAGAAACTACAGAATGTGTTTAAGTCGCTTCGCGGCAAAGGGCGCGTGAGCGAAAAAGATATTAAGGATGCCATGCGGCAGGTGCGTCTGGCTCTTTTGGAGGCGGATGTTAATTTCAAGGTGGCGAAGGATTTTATCGAGGCCATTCGGGAGAAGGCGCTGGGAACAGATGTTCTGGAGAGTCTGACGCCCGGGCAGCAGATTATCAAAATCGTCCGGGATGAGCTGGTGGAGCTGATGGGCGGTGCGCAGGCAAAGCTTGCCGTATCCTCAAAGCCGCCGACGGTTCTGATGATGGTAGGCTTAAACGGTGCCGGTAAAACAACGACGAGTGCAAAGCTCGCCGGCCTTTTGAAAAAACAGGGCAAGCGGCCGATCTTAGCCGCGTGCGATGTCTACCGGCCGGCGGCGGTAAAGCAGCTGATGGTCGTAGGCGAGCAGGTGGGCGTGCCGGTGTTTGCAAAAGAAGGGGCTACGGACCCTGTGGAGATTGCAAAAGAAGCCGTCTTGGGGTGCGATACTTCGCGCTTTGACACGGTAATTTTAGATACAGCGGGGCGTCTGCAGGTAGACGAAGCGCTGATGGATGAGCTGGTGCGGATGAAAGCGGCGGTGCATCCAACGGAAATTCTACTGGTTGTAGACGCGATGACCGGGCAGGACGCAGTGAACATCGCAGAGGGTTTTGCTTCGACCGTTGGTATTGACGGCGTGATTCTGACAAAGATGGATGGCGATACCCGCGGCGGCGCAGCGCTCAGCGTCAAGGCCACTTGCGGCGCGCCGATTAAATTCTCCTGTATAGGCGAAAAATTGCAGGATATTGAGCCGTTTTATCCGGACAGAGTGGCTTCCCGCATTCTGGGCATGGGCGATATGCTCACGCTGATTGATAAGGCGCAGGAAGCGTTTGACGAAAAGAAGGCCGCGGCGCTGGAACAAAAAATCCGGCAGCAGCGGTTTGACTTACAGGATTTTCTTGACCAGATGGAGCAGATGAAGGGCATGGGGCCCCTCTCCGGGCTTGCACGGATGCTGCCGGGCGTAAATGCCAAGGCGCTTGAAGGCGCGCAGATTGATGACCGGCAAATGGAGCGCACGGCGGCGATTATTAAATCAATGACGAAGCGTGAGCGGGAAAATCCCCAAATTATGGATGCTTCCAGGAAACGGCGCGTTGCCGCCGGAAGCGGAACACAGGTGCAGGACGTAAACCGGCTTTTAAAGCAGTTTGATGATATGCAGAAGCTGATGAAGCAGTTTATGGGCAAAGGGAAAAAGCATAAGCGGTTTCCCTTTGGGTTATAATAAAGGAGGTGAAAGAGAATGGCAGTAAAGATCAGACTGAGAAGGATGGGTGCGAAAAAAACTCCGTTTTACAGAGTGGTTGTTGCAGATTCCAGATACCCGCGTGATGGTAGATTCATCGAAGCAATCGGAACCTACAATCCGATGACGGAACCTTCCGAAATCAAGATTGACGGCGATAAGGCAAAGAAATGGATCGCCACGGGCGCACAGCCCACAGACAGTGTGAAGGCACTTCTGAAAAAGAGCGGCATTGTAGAATAATTTTGAGGGAAAGGCGGACAAGCTATGAAAGAGCTGCTGGAATTTATTGTTAAATCTCTGGTTACCTGCCCGGACGATGTCGTCATTGAAGAAAAGACGGAAGGCGATATAATTACGCTGGAAATCCATGTAAATGAATGTGACATGGGCAAAGTAATTGGGAAGCAGGGCAAGATTGCCAAAGCAATCCGTTCGCTGATGAAGGCGGCCGCTGCACGGCATAATGTCAAAGTCAATGTTGACATTCTCTAAATGGTGACGATACAAGCGGTGGGAAGCCGGACGGTTTGGTCCGGCTCCCCGCGCTTTGCGCCAGAGGGGGATGAAGGAGGAATTTTTTTGCTGGAATGCGGCAAAATTGTAAATACACACGGATTGCGGGGCGAAGTAAAGGTTGTATACTATACGGACGCCCCTGATTTTTTTAATACGATAAAAACCCTGTATGTGCCGTCCGGCAGGTCTTTTCAGCTCCAGAGCTATCGCCGGAATAAGGGGAGCGTACTTTTAAAGCTTAAAGGCGTGGACACGGTGGAGGACGCCGAGAGGCTGGTTGGTGAGACGCTTTCTGTAGCCCGGCGCGATTTACCGCCGCTTCCGGAAGGACGGTATTATATTGCAGACATTCTGGGCATGGAGGTCGTAACCGATGCCGGGAGGAATCTCGGCAAGGTTGTAGATGTGTTCAAAACCGGAAGCAACGATGTGTATACCGTGCGCGGGGATAAGGAGTATTTAATTCCTGTAATTGACGAGGTCATCTGCAAGACGGACCTTTCGGCAAAGCGCATTACTATAAAACCTTTGAAGGGACTTTTAGAGGATGAAGATTGATGTACTGACCCTGTTTCCTGCGATGTTTGAGGCCGTTTTGGGCGACAGCATCATCGGACGCGCTGCGAAAAAAGGGCTTTTACATTTAGAATACATAAATATACGCGATTTTTCCGAAGATAAGCATAGGCGGGTGGATGATTATCCCTACGGCGCCGGCGGCGGCATGGTTATGGCGCCCGAGCCGATTTATAACGCCTGGAAGCATATCACGGCGCCGCTTTCCTATCGGCCGCATGTGATATATCTTTCACCGCAGGGGCCGGTGTTCACGCAGGAAAAGGCAAAAGCGCTAGCCACCGGATACGAGCACCTGATTCTCCTTTGCGGCCATTATGAGGGCGTAGATGAACGGATTTTAGAGGAAATTGTAGACGAGGAGATTTCGATTGGTGACTATGTTCTCACCGGCGGCGAAATTCCGGCCATGGCAGTCATTGACGCTGTAGCGCGGATGGTGCCGGGCGTGGTGCAGCATGGGAACAGCGACTGCGAGTCGCTTTCTGACGGCCTTTTGGAATATCCGCAGTACACAAGACCGCCCGAATTTATGGGGCGGCGCGTGCCGGACATTCTTTTAAGCGGCCACAGGGCGAATATTGCAAAGTGGCGTGCAGAGATGGCGCTGGAAAGGACGCGACAGAAGCGCCCGGACCTTTTGGAAAGGAAGAAAAACAATGGATAGGAAAAAGGCATGGCGAATTGGCGTTGTGGCGTTTGCGGTTATCCTTACGCTGTTTCTGACGGTGTGGTGCTTGCCGCGGCTGCTTCTTTGGTTTTTGCCATTTGTGCTTGCGTATTTACTGGCGAAAATCATAGAGCCTCTGGTGGCGTTTCTGGAGAAGAAACTTCGGCTTCCCCGCAAAATCGGCGCAGGGATTACGGTGGTGCTTGCAATCGGGATTTTAGGGGGCGTTGTGGCGGCGCTTGTTGCAAGACTCTGGGAAGAGATGAATGACATCATCACACATAGCGATTCTATTTTGCGTGGCATCGAGGCGGAATACAGGCTATTTCGCGATTCCCACGCGGCGCGGCTCGGGCTTGCGGAGGAGCTGGACCGCATTTTTCAGGGCTTTGGGACCAAGATTTCGGAATATATTGCTTCCAATACACTTCCTGCCATCCGGGGGGCTGTGGATATGGTACGGGCGGTGCCGTCTGCAATCATTTTTACAGTTTCCTTTGTTTTAGCCACCTATTTTATGAGTAGTGACAGAGAAACCATCCGCGCAGGGGTGCGGCGCGCCGTGCCGGCAAAGGTGCTGCATGTGACGGACGGAATTGTGCATCACATTATTTCGGCACTTGTTGCGTATGTGCAGGCGCAGCTGGTGATTATCTGTATCACCTTTTTCGAACTGACCATTGGCTTTCTGATTATCGGCGGTACGGTGGCAAACTATGCGCTTTTATTTGCGTTGATTATCAGCATCATTGATGCAATTCCGATTTTAGGCACGGGTACGGTGCTGATTCCGTGGGGTGTCTATGCGCTGGCGGCAGGGGATACGCGGCTCGGCATTTTGCTGCTCGTTCTGTATCTCATTTGCCTTGCTGTCCGGCAGATGACCGAGCCGCGCCTCGTGGCGCACCGCATCGGGCTTCACCCCTTGCTTATTCTAATGGTTATGTATATCGGCCTTCGCCTGATTGGCATTTTCGGTATGATTTTAGGCCCGGTACTGGCGCTGGTGGTAAAGCAGCTTCATGCAAGCGGCGCCTTTCGTGCGATTGGACAATATATTCGTGGAACGGAAAGCGGAAAGGAGAACTGAAAGTGGTAAAACACATTATTTTGTGGACGCTTCGGCCGGAATACACCGAGGCGGAAAAGAAAGAAATAAAGGAAGGAATCCGGACGGGGCTTTTAAGTCTCGCCGGGCAAATTCCGGGGCTTTTGGATATACAGGTCATAACAGAGGGGCTGGAAAGCTCGAATGCGGATGTGATGCTGGACTCCAGCTTTGCCGATGCCGAAGCCCTGAAGGGCTATTCGGTGCATCCGGCGCATGTAAAGGTTGCGGATGAAAAGGTACGGCCGTATACTTTTGCGCGCGCCTGTATGGACTATGAAGCGTAAAAAGACGAATTTTCGGAGAAAATGGGGAAATCCGCAGCCGGAAGGCGTTCTTCTTGCACGCGCGCATTCTGTCGGGAAGTGAAAACAAAAAATATCACAATAAAAATATAAAAATATCACAATAAAATTAGTTTTCAACATTTTTCCTTGCTATAATAAATGTATATTAGAAAGGGATAGACATCTTTTGGTGTGCATTAAATATTGTTAAAAATTTTTTGAAGGAGATGCGAGCAAGTGGAAAACAAGAAATGCTATCAGGAACCATGCATCACGGTCATCCGCATGGATGCCAAGAACGACATCATTCAGACAAGCGGCGAAGTAACAGGCCTGGCTATGCTGAGCAATTTCAGCACGGAAGCCAAAATAACCAATGCAATCAATGCAGCGGATATGTTTCAATAAGTAAGGAAGGATGATAAGATTATGAAAAAGCTTTCGATTATAGCTTTGCTGATCTGCGCACTTTGTATGTGCTCAGTTGCAGCTTCCGCACAAGTTGTGGTTACCCCGGAGATGGAAACAAAGGATTTAGTTTCCGTGCAGGTAACGGGCACAGCGAATGCCAACGATAAGGTTACCCTTTTAGCAATCGAAGGTGCTATGGATACTGAGGGCACAACGATGCTACAGCAGTACACGCAGGAGAATTTAGCAGGTTTACTCGAAAAAGTTACATACCTTGACCAGAAGACGGCTGAAGACAATAAGGCCAGCTTTTCATTTGTACCGCGTGATACAGAAATCACGGATAGCACAATTTCCTTCTACGCTTCTGACGGAAGCACAACCGCTGTAAACACGCTGAGCACTTTGATGCAGTACACTGTAAGTTTCAAATCTGAAGGTGCAGTTGTAGGCACGACTGCGGTTGCAGAAGGCACAAAACTTACAGACGCTATTGCAGATGCATCTGTTGCTGATCCTTCCAAATTTGGATACACCTTTTTAGGTTGGGCGAAAGAAAGCGGCGAGGCGTTTGGCGACGAAGATGTCGTAACAGGCGATGCAATCGTTTACGCGAAGTGGGAAACAAACTTTGCGTTATTCCAGGCGGACACAGGCTATTGCACATCCGGTGAATCGGCTGTGAAGACTGGTGTAGTTTCTGTCCTGGCAAAGGTCACACAGAAAGAAGACAAGACCGTTGCTGATGCTGGCTTCTATGTATGGCGCGGAAACAAAGGGGTTGAAGGAAGTTGGCTTTCCCTCTATCAGAAGGAAACTTCTTTGCTTAATGTTGGCGACAACGCACTCTTCACCCTTATAACGGATATTCCGGAAGCGAATTTCGCCGAGGGTGTTGTTATTCTGCCTTATGCAAATCGCGGCGGCGCAAGAACATTTGGCACGCCGCAGCTTGTCAAGTTGGACGGCGAACTGAAGAATTTAGGCGACTTAGACGCACTGAAGGCAGAACTTCTGGAAGCAGCTGCGAAATAATAAAGTTAGCCGAATGCAGAAAGTTTTGTAAAACGAAAGAATAAACAAGGCAGTCCCTTTGGGGGCTGCCTTTTTATAACTTAAAGTAGCGAATAAAAAGTCGGACTTTCTCATAAAAAAATATTGAAATTCATTCCAAAATGTGGTATGATACTATATAACAAATTACAGAAATGGGGTATCTCGTATGAAAAAAATCTATGAAGGAAAAACAAAAGATGTGTACAGCCTTGAAAACGGCAATGTTCTTTTGCAGTTTAAAGACGATTGCACCGGTAAAGACGGCGTGTTTGACCCCGGTGAAAATGCGGTCGGTCTCAAAATTGAAGGGATTGGCAAGGCAAACCTTCGCACTTCGGTTTATTATTTTGACTTACTGAAGGAAGCCGGCATCAAAACGCATTATGTCAGCGCCGATGTCGAAGCAGCCACAATGGAGGTGCTTCCCGGTGAGGTGTTCGGGCATGGTCTTGAGGTTATCTGCCGTCTGGTTGCAACTGGCAGCTTTATCCGCAGATATGGCGAATATATAGAGGATGGAACGCCCCTTCCCGGCGGTTATGTAGAATGCACCTTCAAAAACGATGCAAAAGGTGACCCGCTCGTAACAGGTGAAGGCCTTGCAGCGCTCGGCGTTATGGAACCGGCTCTCTTTGAAAGCATGAAGGAACAGACCTTGAAAATCACAAAGATTGTCGCTGACGATTTAAAGAGTATCGGCCTTGACCTTTGGGATATCAAGTTCGAATTTGGCTATCACAATGGCGAGGTCATTCTGATTGACGAAATTGCGTCCGGCAATATGCGCGTGTATAAGGATGGCGAAATTGTAAATCCGGTTGAGCTGACAAAGCTGATTTTAAACCGGTAAAAGGCGGCGGAAACTTGGATAAGGCTAAGATAGAAAGAATTAATGCGCTGGCGAGAAAGGCGCGCGAGGAAGGGCTTACGCCTGCCGAAAAGGACGAGCAGGCGCGCCTTCGGGCCGACTATATCGCGGCCTTTCGGGCGGGCCTGAAGAATACGCTTGAAGGCGTGTATGTCGTGGACGAGAACGGAAACGAGAAAAAGATAGAGCGCAAAGCATAAAACCGCTTTTTAAAAGGATGCAAACGGCAGATAGGTTTGCATCCTTTCTTTATGTTTTCCGCCGCCAAAATTTCCAAAATGCTAAGAACGAAAATCTGCAAAAAAGTCATACTTCGGCTTGACAAGGGGAGAGAAAAACTGTATAATATAGTGTAAGTTTGGATATAAGGAATGATTTTCGTGAAACAATTAGGTTTAAATGAAATTCGGGAGAAATTTTTGCGGTTTTATGAGTCTAAGGAGCATCTGCGTCTGCCCAGCTTTTCGCTGGTGCCGCAAAACGATGCCAGCCTTTTGTTGATTAACGCCGGCATGGCGCCCTTAAAGCCCTATTTCACCGGGAAGGAAATTCCTCCCAGAAAGCGGGTAACAACCTGCCAGAAATGTATCCGCACGCCTGACATTGAGCGCGTGGGCAAAACGGCACGGCATGGTACTTTTTTTGAAATGCTCGGCAACTTTTCCTTTGGCGATTATTTCAAAAGAGAAGCCATCTCCTGGGCGTGGGAATTTGTGACCGAAGTGCTGGAGATGCCCGTGGACAAGCTCTGGGTTACGGTGTATTTAGATGACGATGAGGCGTTTGATATCTGGACGAAGGAAATCGGCGTTTCGCCCGACCATGTAGTACGAATGGGCAAGGAGGATAATTTCTGGGAAATCGGAACCGGCCCGTGCGGCCCGTGCTCGGAAATCTATTTTGACCGGGGCGAGGCAGCCGGCTGCGGCGGTCCGGATTGTAAGCTCGGCTGTGATTGCGACCGATTTGTGGAATTTTGGAACCTGGTATTTACACAGTTTGACAAGGACGAGGATGGCAATTATAACCGTCTTTCTCACCCGAATATTGATACCGGCATGGGCCTCGAACGCCTGGCTGCGATTATGCAGGGCGTGGGGAACCTCTTTGAAGTCGACACGGTGCGGAATATTATGCTGGCCATTAGTGCGGTAGCCGGTGTGCAGTACGGCGAAAACGAAAAGGCCGATATTTCCCTCCGCGTCATTACCGACCACATTCGTTCCACCACCTTTATGATCAGCGACTCTATCGTGCCCTCCAATGAAGGGCGCGGCTATGTAGTGCGGCGGCTTCTGCGCCGCGCGGCGCGGCACGGAAAGCTTCTGGGCATCCAGAAGCCGTTCCTCCATGAAATTGCGAAAACCGTAATTTCTGAATCGAAGGAAGCATATCCCGTGCTCGCAGAAAAAGAAGCGTATATCTGCAAGATGATTCGCCTGGAGGAAGAGCGCTTTGACGAAACGATTAACGAGGGGCTTTCTATCCTAAACGGCTTTATTGACGAACTTACGGAAAAAGGGGAAAAGGTGCTCGCGGGTGCAAATGCCTTTAAACTCTATGATACCTTCGGCTTCCCGATTGACCTGACGATTGAAATTCTCGAAGAAAAAGGCCTTTCTGTTGACGAAGAAGCGTTCCGGGCCGAGATGGAAGAGCAGAAAATCCGCGCGCGCAAGGCACGAAAAGAGGGCGAAGGCGCCGGCTGGAGTGAGGATATTTACACGAAGCTGGATAAGAGCATAACAACCGAGTTTTTGGGCTATGACCACGAAAATTGCGAAGGAAAGGTGCTTGCGGCAATTTCCGGCGATGCGCTTTGCGATGGGCTGGGAGAAGGCGAGGACGGCGCAGTTATTTTAGATAAAACTGTTATTTATGGGGAAAGCGGCGGCCAGGTCGGTGACCGTGGCCGGCTGGAAACGAAAGAGGCTTCCATTTTGGTTCGCGATGCCAAAAAGCTTGCAGACGGCAAGATTATCCACTTTGTGCATGTTGAGCGTGGCGCGCTTACGGTGGGCGAAACCTATGCCGTGTCCTACTGCCCGACCTTGCGGGCAAAAACGGCACGGAATCATAGTGCCACACATCTTTTGCAAAAAGCACTTCGCGAGGTTGTGGGCGACCATGTAACGCAGGCCGGCTCCTTTGTAAACAGCGAACGGCTCCGCTTCGATTTTCATCATTTTGAAGCCGTTTCGCCCGAACAGCTCGCAGAGGTCGAAAAGAAAGTAAACGAAGCGATTTGTGCCGCGCTTCCGGTTTCCAAGCTGGAAATGGCGCAGGATGAGGCGAAGGCGATGGGCGCGATGGCGCTCTTCGGCGAAAAATATGGCGATAGGGTTCGCGTTGTCAAAATGGGAGACTACAGCATCGAGCTTTGCGGCGGCTGCCATGTGGATAACACGAGCGAAATCGGCCTTTTCAAGCTGATTAGTGAAAGCTCTGTGGCGGCAGGCGTGCGCCGGATTGAGGGCATCACGGGCACGGAAATCCTGAAGCTTTTAGCCGAGAAAGAAGCATTGATTGCGGAAACGGCCGCGGCACTAAAGACAAGCCCCGGCGAAATTGTCCATAAAGCGGCGGCGGCAGTCGAAGAAGTCCGCACGCTGCAGAAAAGTCTGGAAGAGCTGAAGCTGAAAAGTGCCGGCGGGCAGATTGACGCCCTTTTGGCGTCGGCACAGGAAATAGAAGGCGTCCGCGTTGTAACCGGGAAGTTCGACGGTGTCAGCGGCGATGCGCTCCGCGCGATTGGTGACAAGGTGCGTGATAAACTGGGGAATGGCGTTTTAGTGATTGCCGGCACCGAGGAAGGTAAGGTCACCTTCGTGGCGATGGCAACAAAGAGCGCAACCGAAAAGGGAATCCATGCCGGAAACCTTGTCCGCGAGGTGGCGAAGGTAGCCGGTGGTGGCGGCGGCGGAAAGCCCGACAGCGCACAGGCTGGCGGCAAACAGCCCGAAAAGGCGGAAGCAGCACTTTCCATTGTTGGTGAAGTGGTGCGGGGCCAGCTTGCATAAAGCGGGAAGGAGAAAATCGTGGATTGCTTATTTTGTAAAATTATAAAAGGGGAAATCCCCTCCCAAAAAGTGTTTGAGGACGAAAAGGTGTATGCCTTCTGCGATATTAGCCCGGCAGCACCCGTGCATGTGCTCATTGTCCCCAAAGCACATATCCCTTCGGCAAATGCACTGTGCGCGGAAAACGCCGCTGTGGTTGGCCATATTTTCGTAGTGGCAGCCGAGATTGCAAAAACGCTCGGCATCGCCGAAAAGGGATACCGCATTGTGAATAACTGCGGGGAAGACGGCGGACAAACGGTCGGACATCTGCATTTCCACCTATTGGGTGGCCGCGGCCTTGCATGGCCGCCAGGTTAAGGAACACAAAAAGGAGCTGCATTTCGCAGCTCCTTTTTTATGAGGAAGGAATTCTATTCTTGGTTCTCTTCTTCGTGGTGATGGTGGCAGCTTCCGCAGCAGCCATTACAGGACTTGCCTTCAGGCATTGCAAAGCCGGTTTTTTTGGCATAGTCCTCAATCGCCGCATGAATGGCCTCCTCGGCTAAAACCGAGCAATGCAGCTTTGCCGGCGGCAGACCCTCCAGCGCCTCTACAACGGCGCGGTTCGTAAGCTCCAGCGCTTCCGTCACCGTTTTGCCTTTGACAAGCTCTGTGGCCATACTGCTTGTGGCAATCGCTGCCCCGCAGCCGAAGGTTTTGAACTTTACATCGGTAATGACTTGGTTTTCGTCAATCTTCATGTAAATTTTCATAATGTCGCCGCATTTGGCGTTTCCAACGGTGCCCACGCCGTTTGCATCCGGAATTTCGCCGACATTACGCGGATTTTGAAAATGGTCCATAACTTTTTCAGTATACATTGTGCTTTACTCCTTTTCGTTTAGGAATTCTTCATATAAGGGGGATAATTGCCGCAGCTTTTCTACGATAGGGGGCAAGGCAGAAAGAAATGCGTCTACCTCTTCTTCCGTATTGTCGGCCGAGAGGCTGACGCGAAGCGAGCCGTGCGCCGTTTCGTGCGGAAGACCAATCGCTAAAAGCACATGCGAGGGGTCAAGCGAAGCCGAAGCGCAGGCCGAGCCGCTGGAAACGGCAAAACCGGAGAGCGCCAGATGCAGAAGGAGCCCTTCGCCTTCAATAAAGCGGAAGGAAAAATTTGCGTTTCCGGGCAGACGCGCGCTGGCGTGCCCATTAAGGCGCGTGTGGGGAATCGCGGATAAAACACCCCGGATCAGCTTATCCCGCAAACGGGAAATGTAGGCAATCTTTTCGTCCAAGTTCGCCGTAGCTTCCTCAATGGCGGTTGCAAGTCCGGCGATATAGGGGACATTTTCTGTCCCTGCGCGCATCCCCTTTTCCTGACCGCCGCCGTGAATCAGGCGTTCAATTCGCACACCCTTCTTAATATATAAGGCCCCGATGCCTTTCGGGCCATGAAATTTATGTGCCGAGAGGCTGAGCATATCCACGCCGAGCGTTGCAAGATCAATCGGAACCGTGCCCACCGCCTGCACCGCATCGGTATGGAACAAAACACCGCGCTCGTGCGCAATTTCCGCAAGGCGGGAGATGGGCTGAATCGTGCCGATTTCGTTATTGGCATACATAATAGAAACGAGCGCCGTGTCGGCATCGATGGCTTTTTCCAGCGCATCGGGCGAAACGAGGCCGTCTGCATCGACGGGGAGATAAGTCACCCGAAAGCCCTGCTTTTCTAAAAACTGGCAGGTATGCAGCACCGCGTGATGCTCAATTGCCGAAGTAATAATGTGTTTTTTTCCGCTTTTCAGCGCGGCACCCTTGATTGCCCAGTTGTCCGCTTCGCTGCCGGAAGCCGTAAAATATATTTCCGAAGGCGTGCAGCCGAGGCAGGTAGCCACGCGCGCACGCGCTGCTTCCATCGCCGCACGGGCCGTGCTGCCGACCGGATAAAAAACCGAGGACGGGTTTCCGAAGCCCTCCATAAAATAAGGAAGCATCGCATCCCGAACGGCAGGACTTACGGCCGTTGTGGCTGCGTTGTCAAAATAAATCATGGTATCATTCCTTTCCTTTATGTATTATACACGCAATTTGGCCATCTTTCAAGGACTTTTTACAAGAAAAGCGAAAAAAGTAAAAAAAGAGAGATTTACCTCCAATATTACAGCAAGATTACAGTTTGAAAAAAAAATCAGAAAATAAAAAGTTTTTATTGCAATTTAAAAATTTATATGCTATGATATACGGGAACAGTAATGTGCAAAAAACATGTAGGAAAGGAAGACAAAAACATTATGAAGAAAATACTCACACTTTTACTGGCACTTACTATGTTAATGGGAACACCTGTGCTTGCATCGGCGGCCGCTTTTGCTGACACAGAAGGGCTTCCCTGCGACAGAGCAGTATCCGTTCTTTCTGCACTTGGCATTGTGCAGGGCAAGGCGGAAGGCGCATACGAGCCTGCAAGTACGCTGACGCGTGCCGAAATGGCGACGATTATTTTGCGCGCGCAGAACATGGAAGCAACGGCCACAGGTCGTGACATCTTTACCGATGTTCCGAAGACGCACTGGGCATACGCGAACATTGCTGCAGCCTATCAGCTCGGCATTGTCAATGGTACCAGCGCGACCACTTTTGAGCCGGATGCCGGCGTAACCTATGAGCAGGCCGTTAAAATGATGGTTGCAGCGCTTGGTTACAGCGTAAAGGCGGAAGCACAGGGCGGATATCCGACCGGGTATCTCTCCGTTGCCGCACAGCTTGACCTGTTAAAGGGTGTAGGCATGGATAAGGATATGAACCGTGGTAACATGGCTATTCTCCTTTACAACGCACTGGAAGTTGACCTGTTTGAAAAGACTTCTTATGGTGACGGCGAGGTTGAGTACGGTACCGAGAACAAAAATACCATTCTTTCCTACTATTTAAAGGTCGGACGCAAGAACGGCGAAATTACCGCTACACCGCAGGGCGCAATTGTTGCCCCGGAAAGCACGCTGAAAAAAGATGAAATCGTAATGGGCGGCGAAGTATTCAAAACCGGCACCACCAACGCAGCTGCGCTGTTAGGTGCTCGTGCGGACCTCTATTATAAGGTAGATCCTGTTACGGAAGAAAAGGTTCTTCTGGCCGCTATTCCGGCAAAGAACACAAGCATTGTTGAGATTCCAATTGCCTCTATCGACAAGGTGGATTCTAAAGAAGTTGCTTACACCGATGCAGAAGGCAAGGACCAGGAAATTTCTATTTCGGGCGCAACGCTTCTTGTAAACGGCACCCAAAAGAGCATTAGTGTATTAGGCACACTCGTAAACGGCGCCGCCCGCTTTGTAACGAACAGCGGCAACACCGCAAACTACATCATCTGCGAAACCTACACGAACTACGTAGTTGAAAAAGCAGACAACAAAAACAACAAGGTATATGTAAAGAAGGGTTCTCCGCTTGTTTTGGATATAGATTTAGGCGATGAAAGCAAGCCCATTTCTCTGACGGATGCAGACGGCAAAGAGCTTAGACTATCCAACCTGAGAGAATGGGACATCATCTCGGTTGTCAAAAATGAAAGCGGCGATATTTTCCGCGTGATTCGTTCTAACAAGGTGATAGATGGCAAAGTTATCGAAGAAGGAGACGACAAGGTAAAAATCGGTGAGAACGAATATACCGTTGCTCCTGGCGAATTGGCTTTCGGCACAATCGCACTCGGCACAGAAGCCACCTTCCTGTTCGACTTTGTAGGACAGATTGCGGCTGTTGACACTTCTCGTTCTCGCGATGGGAAGTACGCTTGGCTTGTTGCCGCGCTGCCCGGAAAGGGTATGAGCGGAACGGCACAGATCAAGGCCTTTACGGAAGACGGCGAAATGAAGGTCTTCAAGGCAGCAGAAACTGTGCTCGTAAACGGCACACAGAAAACGAACGAAACGCTTTTAGCGCCTGGCGCTCTGCTTGGCACAGCAATTTGGGCAAGTGAGGTTGAGCCTGCTCCGCTGGTAGATGCAGCCGGCGTGGTTATCCCCCAGCTGATTAAATATAAGACCGATGCAGATGACTGCATCCGTGAAATCGAAACGGCGACGAATAAGACCAAGCCGACCCTGTCGGATGCAGACAGGTACAACGGCGATGAATTCAGAATGAACTGGTACTACCATAGAGCCGCCCATTCTGCAGACAAATCAGCAGGCGAAGGCCGCACCACATGGTTCAACGGAACCAAGCAGGGTGACATTGATAGCTGGTGGAATACGGCAGTCAATGGCGCGTATCCGACGCAGAATGCAACTGACTACACGGTAAACTATAACGGCGTATTCTTTGGCGATTTCACACTGAATCCGGACGCACCGCTCTTCCACATCCCGTTCGATCCCACAAGAGACGAGGAATACGCGCTTATGTCTGTTGATGAGTTTACAAATGCCAACAAGAGCTTGTTTAAGGCAGATGCGCGCTGCGTCAGCTACTATGATGTAGACGACGATTATGTTTGTAACGCGGTTGTTCGCCACACCTACCTTGACCAGGCTGGCGCCGGCTCTGACAAATATCTGAGCTCCTCTGACAAGGTTTATGCAGGTGTTGTGAAGAGCATGAGCACCATTTTGAATGCAGAAGGCGAAACCGAAATGGCAATGACGCTTCTGACAAAGAATGGGGAAGTCACCGCTACCTACGAGGAAGATGACCGAGCTCTGTACGCGCAGACCGCGAGCAACATCCTCACGGATACAAAATGGTACACCGCGGCTGGTCTCAACGAGCCGAGGGAAGAAGTTGCAGATAGAGCTTCCTATTTAACGCGCTTTAATGGCGGCGTTGGCTACAAGAAGATGTATCTTGACATTAAGGATCTTGTTCCTGGCGACATTGTCCGCTATGAGCTTGATGATTTGACAGGTGCTTTCACACGAGTGATTGTAATAAACAGAGTAAACCACATGACGAATTGTGGTGCCAGAACTGAGGGATTAGACTATGGTCCGAGTGAAGTTTCGCAGATGAACCTCTTCCCGATTAGTACCGGTCTTGTTACCATTATCGGTACTGTCGATAAGAACCTTGGGGATCGGTTCCGCGTCACGACGCAGATGATGAAGAAGGATGGCTCTGGCAGCAAGGGTGAAGCGACCTATACCTTCATTAACGAAGGGCCGATGTATCGCATGAATACCAAGCGCCAGGAGATCGAAGAAATTTCCATCAGAGATCTCCAGCAGGGCGACGAAATCTTCATGTATGTCGTTACGGACACGCAGGAAATGACGATTGTTTACGATCGGTAATCAAAAGTAGAAATAAGATAAAAAAGGCCGCTCGGGGAATTCCTCGAGCGGCCTTTTTGTGTAAGAAGAGAAATGTCCCAAGAAAAAAATCGTAAAAATACAAAAAACTATTGCATTTTTCAGGGCACTGTGGTATGATATATATAATTAAGATTGGCATTGGCGTAGGACGCGCGAGGTTGCGCCGGCCCGGCATGCCAATTCCGTAACATTACAACTTTCTAGCTTAAAAGGAGGATTTTACGCATGAAAACAAAACTTTTTGGTCTCGTCTTGGCGCTATGCCTTCTGGCAGGTGCTTTTATGGGCATGACAGCTTTCGCCGAGGAAGAAGAAATTCTGTTTGCAGGTGCAGACTACACTGCATGGCAATGGGTCGGCGGAACCGGTGAAGGGGGCTATTGGAATCTGGAAGGCACTAGCATGCAGAGAGGCTTTGCCGCAGAGATGGATCCGGAAGGCGTGTATCGTCTTACCTTTGATTATGCGACGACTGCTGCAGACACATTTTTTTACATACAGCGCTCGATAAACGGTAGCAATTTCACCCCGAATGTTGTGTTGCCTGCAACCTATGCGGCAGAAGATGAAGAAACATTTAAAACCTTCACCTATACCTTCATTCCGGGCACAGACGCAACAGGGGCTCCTGTAACAGACAATTTCCGTATTTATTTTTCTGCCCCGGGCGCAAGTGCACTGCGTATAAAGCATAATTTCGAAACAATGGAAACAATAAAGATGGTGAAACTGTCTGGGCTGGATGCAATTACGCCCTCTGAAGAAGGAGAGACTGTGCAGTGTATCACCGGCGGCGAGCAGGTCACCGGTGATGCCAGAGTTGGCGCGAAGATGATGAAGGTTACCGCGGGCAATGCAATGACTATGGAATTCACGCCTTTTGACGCGCTCGTTAAATTCCGCGGCTTTATGAAGGCACAGGATTTTGCTGAGGGCGACACAGTGAAGGTCACATTCTACCAGGGCGCTGGAGACAGCGTAATTGCAGAAAAAACCTATACTTACTCTGCCACTGATGAGAATTTCAAGGATATTCAGAATGGCGTTTGGGAATATTTCCGTTTTTCCGGTATGCCCGGTCAAACTGCAATCAATGTGGAGTTCGAGGTTACAAGTGCTGCTGGCTTTGTATATGTTGATGGCGTAACAATGGAAGCGGATGGGAATTTGTTTAAGGATCCGCGTTTTGTTGATGCGAAAGAAAAGGATGGGGCTGACGGTAGCAAATGGAAGATTCTCTCCGGCGATGCATCGCATTTATCTGTTGAGACCGATGGCAACTGTCCGGATGGCCAAAATTACATGGTCATAACAACCGACACAGTGCATGGCCGCGATACTTACAACGATAATGGCGGCATCAGCAAATTAGAGGTAAATACAAGATATTTGTTGAGTTTTTGGTATAAAGCAACTAGCGCCTGTAGAGTTAACCCCTATGTTAAATATGACGGCCGGACAACGGTGTTTGAAAATGAAGCTCTCCTTCTTAATGGATCTGCATATTCACCTACCCCTGATTATTTAAGCGGCGGCCCCTGGATGTGTTATTTGAACGCAACAAACGGCGAATGGAAGCATGTTGCAATGATTGTGACCACACCCACGAATGTGTACGAAGTAGCGCCGGCTTTCCCCTTCGTTAATGGCACGATGGAAGTTTCCAATATCTCTATCGAGAAAATCGACGAAAAAGAGATTCGTTTCTTCGTACCGGATTTGACCGGCACCTTCACAGATCCAATGACGGGAGTCCACATTGCGTACTCAACTTATTTAGGCAAGCCTGTTGAAGTGCAGGAGGACATTAAGGCTGGTGAAAAAGTCAAGGCCACTTGCCTCGTTCCTGTGTTGAATGAAAACAAGCAGGCGCTTTCTACGGATAAGGTCGTTCTTGCCGCGTACAACGAGGCGGGAACATTGATCGGTATTAAGGTCGGTGCACAGGCAACCCTTGGTGCAGATGCGTCCGATGTAGCCGGCGTGCCCTTTGGAACGGACAACGCAAACGACGGTGCGCTTGCAAAGGCAGACGGAACACCGCTGAAGCTTGTCAACTACCCTTCGGCTATCTTGGAGAGCAGTGCTTTTGCAGATGCAGCATCGATTCGCGCATTCTGCTGGGATGCAGCTTCTGGCTTTAGTCTCAAACCGATGCTCGACGCAGTAGCGCTTAACTAATTAGAATATAATAAAAAAACGCAGGCAACCTTTTCCAAGGTGCCTGCGTTTTTTTATCCCCCGGCAAAAGAGTTTTCTTTCCAAGGGGGCGTACATACGCATACGGGAGATAAAAAGGCGAAGAAAGTCATATGTTTTTGTCCGCATTTCGAGGAAAGCAGCAGCCGCTTTTTCAAAAAATGCTCGATTTCAGAAAGGGCTCCCGGCGCAAAAAACCGCTCTACAGGCGGGTTTCTAGCTCGTTGTGCAAAAAAAAAATACAAAAATACAAAAAACTATTGCATTTTTTGGTAGTTATGGTATAATAGATATATCTAGGATAGGGATAGGCATGACAACCTATAGATTATCTCTTTTCGGAATTCTGCCCGCAAAAATCATTTCCGCAGAATGTGTGTGCCTTTCCGGCACGCGCTACCCCTATTTTGGTCAATACAATTTCCAATTTTGAAGGGAGTTTTTCACATGAAAACAAAACTTTTTGGCCTCGTATTGGTGCTATGCCTTCTGGCAAGTGTCTTTACGGGCATGACGGCTTTTGCTGAGGAAGACCTTTTAGCGGCCGGCGCCGGATGGCAAGGCGCCAATTGGAACTGGATGAATGGCGGTTCGCAAAACGGAGACTGTTGGGATTTGACTGCTAAACAAATGTATTTTGGATTTGCAGCCACTTTAGATCCGGCCGGCGTGTACCGCATCACATTTGAGTATGCGACAACTGCGTCAGATGCTTATTTTTACTTAGAAAATTCAGCAACAGATAAGAAATTTACGCCGAATGTTGTATTACCTGCAACCTACGCAGTAGGGGAAGCAGAAACATTTGAAACCTACACCTATACCTTCGTTCCGGGTAAAGATGAAGGCGGAAATGATGTAACAGGTAACTTCCGTATTTGGTTCTCTTCCCCAACCAGTACACTTCGATTAAAGCATAATGCAACATCGAAGACAAAGATGGTAAAGTTGTCTGCAGATGCGCTTTTACCTTCTGAAGAAGGCGATACAGTTCAGTTTATCACCGGCGGCGAGCAGGTTACCGGTGATGCCAGAGTTGGCGCGAAGATGATGAAGGTTACCGCGGGCAATGCAATGACTATGGAATTCACGCCTTTTGACGCGCTCGTTAAATTTCGCGGTTTTATGAAGGCGGTAGACATGACCGAGGGCGACACGGTGAAGGTTACCTTCTATCAGGGCGCTGTGGCAAGCAATGTTAAGCTTGCAGAAAAGACCTATACTTATTCTGCAACTGATGCAAACTACAAGGATATTCAGAATGGCGTTTGGGAGTATTTTCGTTTTTCCGGCATGCCCGGTTCTGATACAATTAATGTAAAGTTCGAAGTTGCAAGCCAGGCAGGCTTCGTATATGTTGACGGCGTCACGATGGAAGCGGATGGCAACTTGTTTAAGGATCCGCGCTTTGAAGACGCAAAAGGTTCCCGCGCTATGTGGTATGTTACCTCAGGGGCGATGACCGTTTCTGATGACGGCGATTGCCCGGATGGACAGAACCGTATGATTGTAACAGGTGGCGGCGTTCGTGGAAGCTCCAGCGGCATGATCAAAGTAGAGTTGAACGCAAGATATTTATTAAGCTTCTGGTACAAAGCGGATAGTGGTTGCCGTTTTAATGTACATGGACAATATGACGGTAGAATCGCGGCAAAAGATCTGGATCTCTACCTTAATGGAGAGGCGCAGGAGCTTACCCCGGTGGATTCGCCAACAGGTACGCCTTGGATG
>JAZSDW010000056.1:0-7544 GCA_045531355.1 Clostridia bacterium
AGCGCCAACTGGTCGGCATCCGCGGCACCCAGAAGCGTGCGGGCATGGCCGGCAGAAAGCTTGCCGTCCTGTACCAGAAGGCGAACCGGCTCCTTCAGTGCCAGAAGGCGAAGCGCATTTGCGACGGCGCTCCGGCTTTTGCCGATTTTTGCACTGACCTCTTCCTGCGTCATTCCGTATGTGTCCATCAGGTTCCGAAATCCGTCGGCCTCTTCCATCGGATTTAAGTTTTCGCGCTGCAGGTTTTCAATTAAAGCTACCTCGCTTGCCGTTTTATCGTCATATTCCCGAACTAAAACGGGCACCTCACGAAGCCCTGCCATACGGGCCGCGCGCCATCTTCTCTCGCCCGCAATAATTGTATAAAATCCTTTTTCATTTTTTGTAACTACAATCGGCTGAATGATACCATGCTCTCGGACGGAAGCCGCAAGTTCTTCGAGCTGTTCCTCATCAAATACCTTGCGCGGTTGGGTAAGATTTGGCTCCACCTCGGTTATCCGGAGCGATATAACGCGGTCTTTTTCTTCCATTTCCGCAAATTCGTCAGAAATAAAAAGCGCATCGAGCCCTTTTCCAAGCCCTCGTTTTGCCATAGAATCCTTCCTTTCTGTCGGCGTTTCTTCCTTATTATATTATTCTTCGGTTTCCCAAGATAAGACCTCTTCGGCTAAATCCATATAGCTCTCCGCGCCGCGGCTTGACGCATCGTAAACAATGACCGGCTGGCCGAAGCCCGGCGCCTCGGAAAGGCGAACATTTCTGGGAATAATTGTCTTATATACCTTTTTGGGGAAGAACTTTTTCACCTCGTCGACCACCTGGATGGCCAAATTCGTTCTCGCTGAAAACATTGTCATTAAAACGCCTTCAATTTTAATGTCGGGATTTAAAAGGCGTTTAACGCGCTTAATCGTTGCCGTTAGCTGGCTGAGCCCTTCGAGCGCGTAATATTCGCACTGAATCGGCATTAAAACGGAGCCGGCGGCGGCCAGCGCGTTTAAGGTGACAAGCCCTAAAGAGGGCGGACAATCGAGAAAAATGAAGTCGTAGTCCCCTTCAATTTCGGAAACGGCTTCTTTTAAACGATATTCTCTCGCCATCAGGCTGACAAGCTCAATTTCTGCCCCTGAAAGCGCAATGCTGGACGGACAAACCTCCAGCCGGTGATAATCCGTTTTGACAATTACGCTTTTCATAGCTTCTCCGCGCACTAAAACATCATAAATAGACTTTTCTATCGTGCGGTTATCTATTCCAAGGCCGCTCGTTGCATTTCCCTGTGGGTCCATATCCACTAAAAGCACCTTCTGGCCTTTTTTTGCAAGACAGGCTGCGAGATTTACGGCCGTTGTGGTTTTCCCGACGCCGCCCTTCTGATTTGCGATTGCAATAATTCTCGCCATGGTTGTTTCCTTTCCGCTTTTTTATTTTCTTCCTGTTTTTTCTTATTATAGCATAAAAGTGTTTCATGTGAAACATTTTTTATAAAAAAAATAAATTTGTTTCATGTGAAACAAATGTGTGCCTTTTTACGGTGCCTTTTTTATGCCCTTGTTTTTCTTAAATTTCTTCTGTATACTGGTAAAAAAATATTTCATTTTTTTTTAAGCATTTAGTTGCAAAGTCTTTTATTTTTTGGTATAATATAGGAAGCTGGGTAAAAAGTGAATTTTTTTACTTTTCCACATGTTTTTTCTCAGTTTTTCACTTTTCCACCGAGTTATCCACAGAAAATAAGCTGATTTTGCCAGGTTTTTTGATTTTTCCACACCTTGGCCGGAAATTTTTTCCGCACTTTCCACCGGCAAATCGATTTTACATTTTACTAATTTTGAAAGGAATTTTTTACGATGGACGATGTGCTTTCAAACCTTTGGCACACCGCTTTGCCGCTGATTGAAGAAGAGGTTACCGCCGTTGGGTATAAAACATGGATTTTATCCATTGTGCCCCTGTCTCTGGAAAACGGTTTCTTAAATGTCAGCGTTCCGAGCGATGTTAATAAAAACATGGTTGAGCACCGCTATAAGGAGCTTATCCAAAATGCAATCTTTGAAGTCAGCGGTAACCGCTGCACACTTTTGGTACATATTGGCGAAAAGGAAGAAATTAAAAAGGATGCTGCCCCTGCGCGAAATCTCGGCATGCCTCTTAACCCTAAATATACCTTCGATTCCTTTGTCGTCGGCGGTTCGAACCGCTTTGCGCATGCGGCTTCCCTTGCCGTTGCCGAATCACCTGCCCGTACCTATAATCCGCTCTTTTTATACGGCGGGGTGGGGCTTGGCAAAACGCACCTTTTACACGCAATCGGAAATTATATTATCGAACATAACCCGTCTCTTGCCGTTATGTATATTTCGGCAGAAACTTTCACGACAGAGCTTATCAATTCCATTAAGGACTCGAAAAATGACGCTTTTCGCGAAAAATACAGAAGCGTTGATGTTCTGATGGTGGACGATATTCAGTTTATCGCCGGCAAAAAGGTAACGGAAGAAGAATTTTTCCATACCTTTAATACGCTCTATGATGCCAATAAGCAGATTATTATCACGAGCGACCGGCCGCCGAAAGAGATGAAAACGCTGGAGGACAGGCTTCGTTCCCGCTTCGAATGGGGTATTATCGGCGATTTGTATGCGCCGGACTATGAAACGAGAGTAGCAATTTTACAGAAAAAAGCCCAGCTTGAAAATATTTCGATTTCTGACGAGATGCTCGCGCTGATTGCCGAGAAAATTACCTCGAACATCCGGGAGCTGGAAGGCGTTTTAAATCGCGTTTTGGCGTATCGCGGCCTTATCCACAGTGAAATCACAGTGGATGTTGTGCTCGATGCAATGAAAAGCTATCATGCAACCGGCGGCCCTGCCGTTTCCGCTGAAGAAATTTGTGCAGCCTGCTCGAAATACTACCATGTGAAAGAAGAAGAACTTCTTTCCAATAAGCGTACAAAAAATATCGCCCGCGCGAGACAGGTGGTCATGTACCTTATGCGCGAGATTTTAGGCCATTCACACCAGAAAATCGGCCGCTTTTTCGATAAACACCACACCACGATTATGTATGGAATTGAAGAGGTAGAAAAAAAGATAAAGGAAGACGCCTCCTTCGCCATGGAAATTTCCACACTGAAGAAGGATATCACCAAATAGTTTTCCTTCCCTGTTTTCCTTTTAAAACAAAGAAAAGAGCGGTTTTCCACTTTTTCCACCGTTTCTACTAAAAATACTATTTTTATTATATATATATTAGGCGCTTTCCTCCGCTTTGCCGCCTAGAAGAAGGAGAGAGAAAAATGATTTTTTCCTGTGAAAAACAAACGCTTTCCGAAGCCGTTTCCATTGTAATGAAAGCAGCTTCCAATAAAGCGTCCATGCCTGTTTTAGAAGGCATTTTAATCAGTACAGATGCGGATTCCCTCCGCCTTACGGCAAACAATTTAGAAATGGGCATCACCTGCAAGATTCCTGCAAGCATTCGGGAAGACGGTGCTATTGTTACCGGCGATGTCCGCATTTTTTCTGAAGTTGTGCGAAAGCTTCCGGCAGGCGAAGCGCACATTACGGTGCATGATAATTTTTCCACAACCGTTCAAAACGGAAAGAGCGTTTATAATATTTTAGGTGCAAACCCTGAAGAATTTCCGGATTTGCCGCAGGTTTTGGAGGATTCGGGCATTACACTCCCGGCAAATCTCTTAAGAAAACTGATTGGAAAAACGGTGTTTGCCGCGGCACAGAAAAATGAACGGCCACAGCTGACGGGTGTTTTATTTGAAATTGAGCCGGATATGCTGCATCTCGTTGCGCTCGACGGCTTCCGTATGGCAATTTGCAACCATCCGCTTGCAGAGAATCCGGATGACGAGCCGTATTCCTTTATTGTTCCGGCAAAAACGCTTTTAGAACTTTCCAAAATTCTGCCGGATGACGATACGCCCGTTTTCATTACTGCAAGCACAAAGCATGTTTTATTTACCTTTGCCAACATCCAGCTCGTTTCCCGTCTTTTGTCGGGCGAGTTTTTCCAGTATAAACAGATTATTCCGTCGGATTTTAAAATCAGGACGATTGTTTCCGTCGATTCGCTTTTAACGAGTGTGGAAAGGGCGGACCCGATTGTTTCGACGGATGTATATAAAAATCCGGTAATTATGACGCTTTCCGGTGATACACTTTCGATTGACTGCGTTACGGCCGTCGGTAAAGCGCATGATGTAATGGAAATTCCGGATTGCGGCAGCGAAATCCGCATTGGCTTTAACCAGCGGTATTTGCATGATGCACTTTCTGTTTGCGATTGCGAGGAAATTTCTATGGAACTCAACGGCAGCCGTAACCCTTGCATTTTACGGCCGGTAGAGGGCGATGAATTTCTCTTTATGGTACTGCCGGTGCGCATCAGCGAATAAATGTGCGGAATTTCCGGAAAGGAAAGAATATGGAAGAAACACTTACAATCCGTGGCGAATATATCAAGCTTGACCAGGCGCTGAAAGTGGTTTTAGGCCTTTCCGGCGGGCAGGCAAAAGATTTGATTTTGGACGGCGCGGTATCCTTAAACGGCGAAACAGAAACGCGGCGCGGGAAAAAGCTTCGCGCAGGCGATGTGGTGGAAGCGCTGGACACAAAAATTTTTCTGCAAAGTTAGGACGGGACAATGCTTGTTAAAACGCTTTCTTTGATAGATTTCAGAAATTACGAACAGGCAGAGCTTTCGTTTTGCCCGGGCGTAAATATCCTCTATGGGCAGAATGCGCAAGGAAAAACGAATCTTTTAGAAGCGCTCTGGCTTTTTACGGCGGCCAAAAGCTTCCGGACAACAAAGGATAGCGAAATGATTCGGTTTCAAAAGGACGAAGCACGCGTGAAAACAGAGTTTTCTGCTTTTGGGCGTGAAACGAGTGCAGAGATAAAGCTTTATAGCGGAAAGCGAAAGCTTTTGTCTCTCGGCGGTGCCCCGCTTACGAAAACGAGCGAGCTGCTGGGTCAGTTTCCGGCCGTACTTTTTAGTCCCGACGAATTGCATATCATAAACGGCGCACCAGAAGGCCGGCGGCGGTTTATGGACAGTGCCATTTCGGCGTTTCGCCCTGCTTATTATAGTGCGCTTCGCAGCTATATGCGCGCATGGCAGCAAAAAAACGCGCTCCTTAAGAAGGCGCCGGAAAAAGAGGCGCTTTCGGTCTGGAATCTCCAGATGGCGGAAAGCGGTGCGCGTGTGATGGAATACAGAAAAATATTTTTTGAAAAGCTTGCCCCGAAAGCCGAGGCGCTGCATCGGCAAATTGCGGGAAAGGACGAAGTTCTCGCCGTCCGCTACGCACCGACGGTAAAGATGGCAGATTCCCTCGAAAAACAAAAAGAACTTCTATATGCGGCGCTTGAAAAAAAGCGGGAGGCCGAAATTTCCCAGGGCCTTTCCTTAATCGGCCCGCACAGAGACGAAATTCAGTTTACGATTGATAAAAATGATGCGCGTGCCTTTGCCTCGCAAGGGCAGATGCGAACGGCGGCGGTATCCTTAAAAGTTGCCCAGGGCGCACTTTTGGAAGAAGAAACAGGCGAGGCGCCGGCCGTGTTTTTGGATGATATTTTAGGCGAGCTTGACAAGGAAAGACGCGAGTTTCTCCTTTCCGGCATGGGAAAAAGGCAGATTATTCTGACCTGCACAGACCCGGAGGCCGTACGCCTTTCAGGCGAAACGCGCTATTTTTCGGTGGCCGGAGGAACAGTATGTATATCCACATAGGCGGCGCATACGCCGTTCGTATGCAAGAAATTATCGGCATTTTTGATTTGGAAAATACCAGCACCAGCGCAGTCACCCGTAAATTTTTGCGGGCAATGGAGGAAAAGGGGGAGGTTATCACCACAACGATGGACCTTCCAAAATCCCTTCTGGTGACGCCGGCGTGCGTGTATATTACCCCTGTGTCCCCGCAAACGCTTGAAAAACGGTGGCGGATGTGGGTGAAAGGAAGAAAGGACGAATAGATATGCAAAAACAAGAAACACAATATGACGGCAGTCAAATACAGGTATTAGAAGGGCTGGAGGCTGTAAGAAAGCCCCCGGGTATGTATATCGGCTCGACCTCATCGATGGGACTGCACCACCTTGTATATGAAATTGTGGACAACTCCATTGACGAAGCACTCGCCGGATTTTGCTCGCAGATTGATATTGTGATTGAAGAGGACAACTCCATCACCGTTACAGATAACGGCCGCGGCATTCCGGTCAGCATCCAGCCGCAGACGGGGCTGCCCGCCGTTGAGGTTGTTTTCACGGTGCTGCATGCCGGCGGCAAATTCGGCGGCGGCGGATACAAGGTTTCGGGCGGTCTGCACGGCGTTGGTGCTTCGGTTGTAAACGCCCTTTCGGAAAGCCTTGAGGTCCATGTATACAGAGAAGGAAAGGAATACTACCAAAGCTATACGCGCGGCGAAGTTTTAAATAAGCTCGAGGAAGTGGGCGCGACCGATAAGCAGGGCACAAAGGTACATTTTAAGCCCGACCCCGAGATTTTTGACGAGCTCGTCTATGACTATGAGGTGCTCTTAAAGCGTATGCGCGAGCAGGCCTTCTTAAACGGCGGCGTGTGCATTACGCTCGAAGATAAGCGCGAGGAAGGGCGGCGCGAAGTCCTTTTATACAAGGGCGGCATCCGTTCCTTTGTCGAATACATCAACAAGAACAAAACGCCGATTCATTCCGAAATTATTTATCTGGAGGCGGACGAGGAAATCCGCTCGGCACAGATTGCGCTCCAGTATACCGACAGCTATAATGAAACGGTTGTCAGCTTCGCAAACGATATTAAAACGACCGAGGGTGGTATGCACGAAACAGGCTTCCGCGCAGGTCTTACAAAGGTTTTAAATGACTATGCGAGAAAAAATAAGCTGCTTAAGGATAACGACGCGAACCTTTCGGGCGAAGATGTCCGCGAAGGCATAACGGCGATTATCAGCGTAAAGCTGCAGGAAGCGCAGTTTGAAGGGCAGACGAAAACGAAGCTTGGCAACAGCGAAATGCGAACGATGGTAGAAGGCCTCATAAACGATAAGCTGGCTACCTATTTTGAAGAAAATCCCACCGTGGCGCGTGCCATTTTGGAAAAAGCGCTTCTTTCCTCAAAAGCCCGTGAGGCGGCGAGAAAGGCAAGAGATTTAGCCAGAAGGAAAACGGGGCTTGACAGCCTTTCCCTTCCCGGAAAGCTTGCGGACTGCTCCTCAAAGGATACCACCTTTACCGAAATTTATATCGTTGAGGGCGATAGTGCGGCCGGCTCTGCGAAAAAGGGACGCGACCGGTCTTTTCAGGCCATTTTGGCACTTTGGGGCAAGATGCTGAATGTGGAAAAAAGCCGGATTGACAAGGTCATCGGGAATGACAAGTTAACGCCCATCATCGCCGCCATCGGCGCCGGAATCGGGGACGATTTCGACCTTTCTAAGGTGCGCTACGGCAAAATTATCATTATGGCCGATGAAGTCGGATCGTAGCCATGTCGTTCTGTGAGCCAAGGAG
>JAZSDW010000071.1:0-19818 GCA_045531355.1 Clostridia bacterium
TCAAACTCCCGCGTTGCGACAGCTTTAATATAGTACCACGCGGCGAGGGAAAAGTCAAGACTTTTTTGAAAAAATTTTCTCTCTTTTTTCAAAACCGCGTTTTTTCGGCGTTTTTCGGCTGAGAATTTTATTTTTCAGCCAGGCGTGTAATGCGTTCGGTTACAATTTTGCAGATGTTTGCCGAGGCTGCCACCTGCAAAAGCAGATCCTGCATTCGCCTCTGATTATTTTCCTCCAGCGCTAAGATGGGATCGGCCACGCTGCGAAGCGTCCCGGAAACATACAAATACGCCTTGTGCTGATTTTCCACAAATGCGGCATACATTTTCTTTGCTTCTTCTTCTGATAAATCTGCCGGCAGTATCTTCTGGATAGTGGCCATATCCAAAGTCATTTTTAAGGTACATATAATAAGTAGGTACGCCAGATGGATTTTAGAATACTTCTTTTTGACCGGCGCGGGCATATAACCGAGCTTCACATAGTTGTTGACCATGGCGGGCGTTACCCGCCGTTCTTCCCCGGCCGTTTCGTAAAAAATGGCTAGGTATTTCCCGACAATGGAAATGACCTGATCCATATACAGTTCCAAATCCGGAAGTGTCTCCCATGTGGGCAGTGCATATTCCGCAATCTGCGCCTGCACATCATTATAGGAAGCTACCAGCTTTTCCCGATCAATATACACCGCTTTCCCTCCTGACTCCATACCCTTGCAGAAATCTAAAAAAGCACTTCCTTTGTAGAAGTGCTTTTTGGTGCGAGTGACGGGACTTGAACCCGTACGTCATGGACACACGCCCCTCAAACGTGCCTGTCTGCCAGTTCCAGCACACTCGCATTTATCCAACGCAACATATTATAGCATAGCGCTTCGCCTTTGTCAAGCATTTTTTAAAAAAGATTTTTTCTTCATTGTTGGATTGCCTGCAAAATGGTGCGTTTTACCTATCGGAAAAGGAAAATCCACTGTTTTGTTTTTATTTTTAAATAATTTTTTGAAATACATATTTTAAGGAAGAAACTCCTTTTTATCGTTGTTTGAATATACAAAATATACAGGAATTTTGTTACTTTCTTGCTATATTTTTAGCTCTTTTTTAAAGAATTATGCCTTCGATGCCCATTTTTTATTAAAAAAATATTTCATAGGATTTGATTCTTTTATAAAATCTGGCAAGTTTTTTCTGATTCTTTAAGATTATAATTTCCATATTTTGGAAATTATGTCGAACAATTGTGGCCAGAAAAACGCTCTTGCAATCCCATTTGAAAACAGATATAATGGGCATCACCGAAAGGAGTGACTCTTATGGTATGGGAAAAAACGATCATCCTCCGTGGCGAAAATCGCGACTATGTTGTACGCTACTTTGTTCTGCCGCCCGCCCCTTCTCCGGGGCTCCCCACCCCCTGCTACGGACTTGGACTAGCGTGTGAGAATTTGCGATGTACCATCGCCGCTTTTTCACCGGATAAAGAAGAAACAATTCGTCTTGCCGAGAGGCTCGCGCAAAATCAGGTAACCCCTACGACCTTTTACGAAATCATGGATGACTATCTGGCGACGCTTTAATCGCGCCAGCTCTCTGCATCTTCCTTCTGCCCTGCATACCCTCTTTTCCTTCCCTCCAAAAAAAGAAAAAAAGTGTTGACAAGCTCATTTTTTTCGTGTATACTATCTTTGTTGCTAAAAAGCAACAAGAAAGGAGGTAATATGCAAGAAACATCACACTGTGCACTTTGCAGTGCAAAGGATTGTCTTTCCACTCTCGGGCACTATACCCTTTGTGCTTCCTGTCGTCTCATGCTTTTTAGAGCGGCGATGGAATTTGCAGAGCAGAATACCGTTCGGGGAACGGTGTATCACACTGCTTTTGCAGAACTGCGTACGCGCCTTGAACTCGAACCGGAAAAATTTATTTAAGGGAGGCACATCATGCTTACAAAAGAAATGAACGAGAAAAAAATCAGCTTTAAAATGGAACTGCAGGAAATGATCGACCGTGGCATTTTGCGCGCCATGCGTGTCGGGGAGAACAAGGCGTTGCGCGCAAAGCCTTGTAAAGCCAGAGTGGAACGCCTTTTATATGCACGAAAAGGGCTGGATATCCTGATTGCCTCTCTGGAAGCGGAACTTGCGGAGGAGTCGCCCTCTTGCCCGCCTTCGTCGCTCGCATATACGCAAACCGGGGACAAGGTTGTGCATCTTCTGCCCAGCGGAGATGCGCTGGGCCTTCCATGGAAAAAGCAGGACACCGAGGCGCTTCTGCTTCGGAACCGGCGTGCGGCGAGGCGTATCGATACGGCCATAGCCACCCTGGCAGACGATCCGTATTTTGCGCTTTTAGAACTAAAATATCAAGAAGGGCTTCCGGAGGAAACTATTGCCGAGCGCCTCTCCTGTGATCCTTCCACCATTCGAAGAAATAAAAACCGGCTTCTTGACCGGCTGAGCGTTATTTTCTTCGGGGTGGACGCGCTGGACCTGTAACCTTCTTAAAAAGGGGCTGTAAGTGAACGTGCGTTCATTTACAGCCCCTTTTTCTTTATAAAGCCACGCCGGTAAGCCGGCTGATTTCCGCCCACAAGGCCTCCTTGCCCGTTCCTTTTTCGCCGGAAAAAGGAATCAAGGTATCCGTTTCTGTCATTCCGAGCGTTTTTCGAATTACCGCCATATGTTCTTCTATCTTTGTTTTGCCGAGCTTGTCACACTTAGTTGCTACTACCACCGTTTCGCCAAACTGCGTCTTAATCCATCCGTACATCATGACATCCTGCGCCGTGGGCTTATGCCGCGCGTCAACCAGCAGAAGGACACCGCAGAGCTGCTCGCGTGTTTCGAGATAGGTGTTAATCATTTTCGCCCATTTTTCCTGCTCTTGCCTTGAAACTTGCGCAAACCCATATCCCGGCAAATCCACAAAAAACATCTGCGCATCTATATCGTAAAAATTGATGGTCGCCGTCTTACCGGGGGTGGAACTTGTTCTGGCAAGCTTATTCCGGTTTAAAAGGCGATTGATGCAAGAGGATTTTCCTACATTGGAGCGCCCGGCGAGCGCAATTTCCGGAATGCCGGTGGCCGGATACTGCCGCGGCTGGACGGCCGAAATGGTTAAGGACGCATTATGGATGTTGAGTTGCATAGTAATTCTCCTATTTCTTCTACAGTTTGTACCAGATATTCCGGCTGCATGGCACGAAGGGCTTCATGGTCACCAAATCCGTATAATACGCCCATCGTCGGCAGCCCGTTGGCGCGGGCACCTTCCACATCAAAAATAGTATCTCCCACCATGAGAATATTTTTACCTTTGGACATTGAAACGGCATGCGCGATAATTTTGTCCTTCGTTTCTGCTTTTTTATCAAAGCTGGCGCCCACAATTTCTTCAAAATAGCCGGCAAGGTTCCATTCTTCTAAAATAGTCTGCGAATAGGCTGTGGGCTTTGCTGTCGCAACAAAAAGTTTCTTCCCGGCCGTCTTCAGCCGCTGCAGCAGCTCCGGGATGCCCGGATACGGCTCCGTCTCGTGCAACCCTTTTTCCGCATAATAAACGCGGTACGCCCGCAGAAGCGCTTCTGCCTCTTCCTCGCCCACGCCGCAGTATTTTTGAAAGGACGACCGGATAGAAGGGCCGATAAAATTCTCCCGCGTTTCGTACGGGAGCGGCGGATACCCCATGCTTTCAAGTGCGTACCGGACAGCTTCAGTAATGCCACGCGCGCTATTTACGAGCGTGCCGTCCAAATCAAAAAGAATCGTATCAAACATTTTCTCCTCCTACTATAAAGCCCGGGCATCCAAAAACGCCCGGGCCAAAGTTTAATTCCGCACCAAATTTCGCCAATCCAGGTCGCCGCGGCTGAGCCCTAAAACAAGCACTTCCGCGGTTGCCATATTCGTAGCAATCGGAATGGTATGCACATCGCAAAGACGAAGAATTTTTGATACATCAGGCTCCTGCGGCATGGCCGTTATAGGATCTTCGAAAAATAAGACCAAATCGATTTCGTTATAGGCTATGCGTGCGCCGATTTGCTCGTCGCCGCCCTCTGTTCCGGACATAAATTTCTGCACCGGTAGTCCCGTCATATCTTCTACAAGGTCACCCGTTCCAGCTGTGGCACACAATGTATGCTGGGCTAAAACCGCTTTATAGGCCATACAAAACTGCACCATAAGTTCTTTTTTCTTGTTATGGGCAATAAGTGCGATATTCATATGTATCCCTCTATTCTGTCATAAAATTTTGCTTATCTTCGAAACAAATGCCATCGGCGCCTTTTCTGTGTTAGAAGCGGAACGCTTTCTCCCAAAAGCCGACGGGCCGTATTCTGATATGCGCGGCCGGCCGGACTCTTCGAAAGCAAGACCGAAAGAATGCCGCGGCTTCCCATCGTAAAAACAGCCTCATCCTCCGGCACAACGCCCATCAGCTCTATCGCAAGCATTTCCATGATTTCCTCCACGCGCAAAATTACACCTTTTTCGGCAAGCTGTGACCGCATGCGATTGACAACGAGCGCCCGCCTGTGTATTCCGGCTGCCTCCAGTTTTTCTACCACGCGATCCGCATCGCGAACAGCCGCCGCTTCCGGCACCGTTACGACCAGCGCGCGCTCGGCTCCGGCAATTGCGTTTTCAAAGCCTTTATCAATCCCGGCGGGACAATCAATAAGGACAAAGTCATACGCTTCCCGAAGCTCGCGGCACAAAAGTCGCATACCCTCCGGTGTGATTTCGTCCTTTCCACGCATCTGCGATGCCGGTAGAAGAAAAAGCCCCCCTATTCCCGGCACCTGAAGCATCGCCTGCCGCATTCTGCAACGCTTCTCTATTACATCCACAAGGTCGTACACAATTTTATCTTCCAGTCCTAAAGCCACATCAAGATTCCGAAGGCCGATATCCCCATCGACCACGGCCACCTTCTTGCCGGCCATCGCCAAAGCTGCCCCGAGATTCGCCGTCGTGGTGGTTTTGCCCACGCCGCCTTTTCCAGAAGCAATTACGACTACCTCGCCCATATTCTTCCTCCATATTGCTTTTCTGCACTTTTGCATCAAGGCTTCTATGCTACATACAGTATATCATATTTCTTTCTGCTCGTCTACTTTTTTTTAATTTTTCCAGTCATCCGCGCTACGGCAGGAGCACATTCGTCTTTGCAATGGCTTCCTCCTCTGCATCGGTCCGGAAATAGGTTTCCATTACATCGCGCACCGCACGGGCAGCGTTTGCTCCGTGCACACCTTCCTCCAAAACCGCACAAACGGCAATGGTGGGGTTGTCGTACGGCGCAAAGCCCACAAAAATTGCGTTATCGGCGTGGCCGGGCACTTCTGCCGTTCCCGTCTTGCCGCCTACCGGCACCCCGAAATTCTGGAAAACGGTGCTTGCCGTTCCAAGTTCTACAACATCACGCATCCCTTCCAAAATTGCCTGCCGGTTTTCCGGATTGAGTTCAATCCTGGACAGGACCGTTGGTTTGGTTTCCTGTAAAAGTGCACCTGTTTCCGAATCACGGACGGCCTTTACAATGTGCGTTTTATAGCGTGTTCCGCCGTTTACAATCGTGGCCAGATAATTAGCAAGTTGCAAGGGCGTGAACAGATTTTTAGACTGGCCGATGGCGTACTGCAAGGTATCACCAGGCACCCAGTGTCCCCCGTCTTTTTCACTTTGCTCGGGGCTTGCCAGCTTTCCTATGTTTTCTTCCTCGGTAAGTTCAATCCCTGTCGGCTCTCCAAACCCAAGAAGATGTGCATACCGGTTCATTTTCTCAATCGTGGTTCGTTGGCCGATTTCATAAAAGAAATAATTACAGGAATGCTTGAGCGCCTCGGACACCGTGACCGGCCCATGCGTCAGCCCCGTTCCTCGATAAATCCAGCAGGCTGGCTGATAATCCTCGTAAAACTTATAAATCCCGAGATCTTCAATTACGGTGTTCGGCGTAATAACGCCCTCCTCCAGCGCCGCAAGCGCCGTAGCCATCTTAAAGGTGGAGCCGGGCTCATACGCACCGCCAATGGCGCGGTTGAACATGGGAAGATTCTTATCGCTCGATAACGCTTCATAGTCCTCATAAAAGCGCGCCGGATCATAGGTCGGACAAGAGGCAAGCGCTAAAATCTCACCAGTGTTTACATCCAGCGCCACTAAAGCGCCGCAAGCAGCATCGGCGCCGTCACCCTCTTCATTTACACTATCTTCCCGCACATAAGCTAGCGCGTCGAGAAGTGCCTTCTCTGCGCTTTGCTGCAAGGGCAAATCCAGCGTCAGGACAACATTATCTCCCATTTTAGGCGCTTTTTCCTCTTCTGTTCGAATCAGTGCGCCGTCGATTTCTCTTTCGACGCGACTGATGCCGTCTGTGCCGCGAAGAGCGTCCTCTAGATACCGTTCTATGCCTTGCTTCCCTATAATATCGCTAATCGAATAATTCTTTTCGCGGAGCCTTTCATATTCTTCTTTATAAATCTTTCCCGTCTGACCCAAAATGTGCGCTGCTGCGCTGCCATTGACAAACCGCCTTACCGGCGAGGTTTCAATTACGATGCCCGGAAACTCGGTTTTTTGTTCCATCAGCGTCGTCATAAGTTCCGTGGAAATGCCCTCCGCCAGCGTGAAGGCCGAATCGGCAAAGAAGCCGGTTTGCTCCATTTCATAACGCTGTCCCAAAAGTCGCCGCGCGCTTTGCGGTGCAGTGGACGGGGAAATCCCATACCGCTCCATGAAAAAAGTAAGCACGCCTTCCTCTGTCTCTTCCTCGGAAATTCCATAGCTTTTCTTCCATTTTTCCAGCGCTTCCCCTTTCAGGTTAAACCCGCGGCTACCAACCGGAAAGCTGTCGGTTAGCGAAACGCCGTCGGCCTCTATCATATCCAGAAGCCGTTCTAAAAGTCCGTTCAGTTCGGCATCTTCCATGCCCTTTGTTCTGTAAAGCCGCACCGCAAATACAGTTTCATTCGAAACGAGTGCTTTGCCGTTGCGGTCTAAAATTTCGCCGCGCGGCGCTTTTACAGGGCTCGTTTTCACAATGTGCCGCCGGCTTTCCTCCAAATACGCTTTGCCGTTTACAATTTGCAGGTCCACGAGCCTTCCGAGCACTAAAAAGGCAAAAAGGAAAATAAGAAAGTAAATAAACCGATATCGTCTCAAAGCCGCGTCCCCCTTTCAGTCTTTGGCTTTGCAAGGCGCACCAACGGGCGGAAAAAAATCATTTGCACGATGGCGGTATACGCCGCCGTCGGAAGAAGTACACGGAATAAATCATACAGAAAATCTCCCTGCCCCCAGATGGTAAATTGGAAAAGGTAGAAGAGGCTTTCGCATAAAAGTGAAGCTGCAAAGGTGATGCCGGCCGTGATAAACGGCGTATTTTTATAAACAAGCTCTAAAAAGGCACGCGCACCGAGGGCAGCATACAAATACAAGAGGGCATAAAAACCAAAGGTGCGCCCCCATGCAAGATCCCAAAGCATCCCCGCAAGGCCACCATATATCCCCGCTTCTGCAAATTCGCCAGCCATCGCCATTGCAATCACGGCTACAAGAAGAAAGCTGGGGGAAATATCCAAAATGCCGATATAACTGCCCAGTGTGCTGTCAATTAAAAATGCCAGCAATAGCACCAGCGTTTTCCAGACATGCCGCATCCTTTTCCTCCTACTTTTTAATTACCAATACCTCTGATACGCGTTCGAAATCCACCGCCGGTTCCACCGTGGCTTCATAATACAGCCCTTGGGAATCGACCGCCAGGCTCTTGATTTTTCCAATCAGAATTCCTTCCGGATAAATGCCGCCAAGCCCCGAGGTTTCCACAAAATCACCTTCTGCTACCTCAGCTTCGCGGGAAAGGTACACGAGATGGCAATGCCCTGCATTCATAAGTGCCACGCTTCCTTCTACCACCGCAGTGTCCCCGGTTCTCTGCACAATGCAACCGGCAGCACTTTTAGAATCAATGATAGAAACGACGCTGCTCCATGTACTGCCCACCTCAAAAACATAGCCGACAAGGCCACGGTCCGTTACCACGACACTATGCTTCTCAACGCCATCCTTCGTCCCCTTGTCGATTTTAAAGGCACTATACCACGCCCCCGGGTCCTTTGCGATGACCTTCGCACCTATCATATCATAGTCCGCATGGCTTTCCTGAAAGGATAAAAGCCCGCGAAGGCGTTCATTTTCATGCCGGAGCGTATCCAGCTCGCGCGTGTCTGCCTCCAGTGCCGCAATTTTGGCCGCCAGTTTTGTATTTTCTTCCCGATACTGCGCGTTCGTTTTAAAATGACTGAAAAAATTGCCGGTTGCTGACCCGACGCTCCGAAACACCTTCTGCACCGGAGATAAAATCGTTCCCACGGCATCTTCCGCTATGTTCGCCTTATCCCCCGACAAGGTGGAAATGGCCATCAAGACGAGAATGAGCGCGGTGACAATCGCCAGCACGGCGAAAAATTTACTTTTAAAGAAATTTGCCATAAAGCCGTTCTCCTATTCCAAATTCATTTCCCGAAGAAGCCGTTTTACCTCTGCGAGCGGAAGCCCGATTACCGTTTGTAAATCGCCCGCCATTTCCGCCACCAGCTTGCCGCCCTGCCCCTGAATGCCGTAGGCGCCGGCCTTGTCCATCGGCTCTCCGGTTGCCACATACGCCGCAATTTCCTTGGCAGAAAGCGTGCGGAAGGTAACCTTTGCCTCTGCACAATGCGTCCGCATTCTCCCGTCCTTCGTGCAGAGAATGGCGATGCCGGTATACACAAAATGCGTTTTCCCGGAAAGCGTGGAAAGCATCTCCGCCGCTTCTTCCTCCGACGCTGGTTTTCCCAATATGCGGCCGCCGGACACCACGACCGTATCTGCGCCGAGAATGACCTCGTTATCACTTTCAGCTGCCTTTGCCGCCTTGCTCGCCGCAAGCAGCTGTACCATAAGCTGCGGCATTGTGCCGTCAAAAACCGACTCATCTATATCTGCCGGCCGCACCATATGCGAAAGGCCGCCCGCCGTTAAAATTTCTCGCCGGCGCGGCGAGGCCGAAGCCAGCACGAAGTTCCATGTTTTTTGTTCCAAGTGCCCGTCCTGTCCTTTCTCGCCCAAAAGAGGGCGTTTCCTGAAGACTGGTCATTTTTGCAAATTCTACTTTCATTTATTATACTATATTTTCACATAAAAAGCAAAGATATTTTCATTTTTTACCGATTTTTCACCCGCACCTACTGATAGAAAGTGTTTTTCCGCGCGTTTTTTCTTCATTTTGTGTTCTTTCATCCACCTTTTTTATTTTTTTGCGAAAAACTCTTTACAAACGCATCTTTTTGTGGTATACTACAAATTGCACATGCGAATGTAGCTCATCTGGTAGAGCGCCACCTTGCCAAGGTGGAGGTAGCGAGTTCGAGCCTCGTCATTCGCTCCAAGCATGAGCGGCGCAAAAGGTTGCGCCGTTTTTTATTTCTTTTTTCTGAGGAGGCCTTTATGCAGAACCAATTCACAACCCGCCGTCTGGTGTTTGCCGGGCTTTTGATTACGCTGGAATTTTTTCTCACCCGCTTTGTACAGATTCCGGTTCCTTTTTTTGAAATTTCTAAAGACCGGATTAGTCTTGGCTTTCTGCCCGTCGCCGTAGGTGGCATGGTGTTCGGGCCTTTAGGCGGCGGCCTTCTGGCAGGGCTTTCCGATATTCTCCGTGCCCTTCTTCTGCCGCAACATGGCGCCATCAACCCGCTTTTCACACTCACCGCGGCCCTTCGCGGCGCTTTGTACGGAGTGTTTTTACGGAAAAAGCGGAGCTGGTTAAGGATTTTTCTCGTTTCCTTTCTAATCTTTGTATTTATAAACATTGGCTTAAATTCCGCCTTTACGGCGTTTTCGTACGGCGGTACCTTCCTTGCCCGCGTCATCACGAAACTGCCGGCGGCTACTGCGAATTTTCTTCTGCAGCTGGCCTTTCTTGTGCCGGTTCTGCCGCGTTTAGAAAGGAGTCTCGGTCCCCATGTATGAAAATAGCGAAAAACAAGAACGCGTTTTGCTTGTTGGTGCGCACCGCGGCCTTCCGAATCCTTTAGAGGATACAACAGACGAATCCATGCGTGAGCTTGCCCAGCTCGCTGAAACAGCGGGAGCAGAGGTTTTGGGTACAGTGGTGCAAAATCGTGAAGCAGCCGACAAGGCAACCTTCATTGGCGAAGGTAAGCTTTTGGAAATAAAAGAAATGGCAGAAAATCTGGAAGCCAACCTTTTGATTTTTGACGATGAGCTTTCCGGGTCGCAGCTGAAAAATATCGAGAAAATTACCGGCATCAGCGTCATTGACCGGAGCGCCCTGATTCTCGACATTTTTGCAGGACGCGCGCTATCCGGCGAGGGTAAATTGCAGGTGGAGCAGGCGCAGATGAAATATCAGCTTCCGCGTCTTGCCGGCGGCTATGCTTCCCTCTCGCGTCTCGGCGGCGGCATTGGCACGCGCGGCCCCGGCGAAACGAAGCTGGAATCGGACCGACGCCATATCCGGAGCAGAATCAGCGCGTTGGAAAAAGAAATTGAAGCCCTTTCCCGCCATCGGGAACTTCTGCGGCTTCGCCGAAAGAAAAACGAAATTCCCACTGCCGCACTTGTCGGCTACACAAACGCGGGAAAATCTACGCTTTTAAATGCGCTGACCGATGCCGGCGTTCTGGCTGAAAACATGCTCTTTGCAACGCTGGATCCCACCGTGCGGCCCCTTTCGATGCCGGACGGACGCCCTGCGCTCCTGATTGATACAGTCGGCTTTATCCGCAAACTGCCACACCACCTGATTGAAGCGTTTAAATCGACGCTGGAGGAAGCGGTCAAAGCAGATGTCCTTCTCCATGTCATCGATACGGCAAATCCGGAAATGGAAAACCAGATTGCCGTGGTGGAAGCACTTCTTGCTTCCCTTGGTTGCGAGGACAAGCCCATCCTTTCCATTTATAATAAATGCGATGCCGCGGCCGATCTGCCGCGCCCGCCCAAAAAGGAAAATACCGTTTTCATTTCAGCACAGACCGGAGAAGGACTTGCATCCCTTTTGGAAGCGCTTGATTCCATTTTGCCCGGAAAACGCCGGAAAATGGAACTTTTAATTCCGTACGCCGATGGCGGGGCCCTCCACATTCTGCGCACAGAAGGGGAGCTCCTTTCGGAAGAATATACGCCCGAGGGCATTGCCGTTACTTGCCTTGCCGATGCGGCGCTTTACGAAAAAAACCGAAAATATCTAAAGTAGGAGGCGTTTTCCCTGGAAAACTATAAAACTGTAGCAAACGAAGCCACCGCTGAATATATCGAAAAGCGTTCCCGCTTTATTGCACAGGTACGCCCGGTGCAAACCGAAGAAGACGCCCTCGCGTTTTTGGCCGAGGTACGCGCACGCCATCCGCAGGCGCGCCACCATGTATACGCCTATATTGTGCGGGAAAACAATCAAAGCCGGTATAGCGACGACGGAGAGCCGTCCGGCACAGCTGGTTTGCCTGTCTTAAATGTGCTCACAAAGCAAAATCTGACGGATGTTGCGATTGTGGTTACCCGGTATTTCGGCGGGATTCTGCTCGGTGCCGGCGGGCTTGCCCGTGCCTACGGCAAAAGTGCGGTTGACGGCATTCTGGAAGCAACCCCCGTTTCTATGGTGCACTCTCAGCTTCTCTCGGTGTCGTTTGCGTATCCGCTTCTTGGAAAAATACAACATATTCTGGGCGAAGGCGGCTTCCAGATTCTTGAGAGCAGCTTCGGCGTGCAGCCCGCCCTTACCGTTTGCACCGATACGGCGCGAAGCGATGCGCTTTATAAAACGCTTATCGACGCGTCCGGCGGCAAGGTGGATATTGAGAAGCTCGGCACGCGGTTTGTCCCGGTGCCGCTTTCCGTGGAGGTGACCGAAGCATGAAGCGGTTTACCTGTTTTTTTACCGGGCACCGGCAAATTCCTCTGGATGTGCGTCCGCGCCTCATCCGGGACCTTAAGGAAACGCTGGAAGTGTTTATAAACGGCGGCATCACGGATTTTATCGCCGGCGGCGCACTCGGTTTTGATACACTCGCAGCAGAGATGGTGCTCGTACTTCGGAAGCAATACCCCGCGGTCTCTTTATCCCTGATTCTGCCCTGCCGGGATCAGGATAAATTCTGGACACCCGCGCAAAAAAGAACCTATGCCGAAATTTTAGAAGCGGCAGACGCAAAAACCTTTCTTTTTGACCATTATGTAAACGGCTGTATGCAAATGCGAAACCGCGCAATGGCAGACCGGAGTCAGGCTTGCATTGCGTATTATACCGGCCGCCAAGGCGGTACGGCGTACACAGTGCGCTATGCCCGGGAAAAGGGCGTTCGCATTGTATTTGTGCCAGCAAAGGAGGAATCGATTTGGGAAGCCTGACAGATCCCGGCTATATCCGGTCTTTATGTAATCGCTTTGATTTTCGTTTAAAAAAATCACTCGGCCAGAATTTTTTGCACGATGATGCTGTTCTGGAGGCCATTGTAGAGGCCGCACTTCCGGAAAACGGCGGTGCCCTTGAAATCGGGCCGGGCTTCGGTGTTTTAACGCGCGTGCTTTCTGCACGCGCCGAGAAGGTGGTGGCCGTGGAAATTGACAGCCAGCTTCTACCGATCTTAGACGAAACCCTTTCGGCATGTCCCAATGTCGAAATCGTGCATGGGGATGTCCTGAAAATAGACCTCGCGGCCCTTTTGGAAGAAAAATTCAGCCCAATGCCGGTTTCGGTGGCTGCCAATCTTCCTTATTATATTACCACGCCGATTTTGCTCGCGCTCCTTTCAAAAAATCTGCCTTTTTCACGCATCGTTGTTATGATGCAAAAAGAGGTGGCAGACCGGATTTTAGCCCGCGAAGGTGGCAAGGCCTATGGCGCTCTGACGGTGGCCGTGCAGTACCGCTGCGAAGTGGAGCGCGTTTGCCGCGTGCCATCCTCCTCCTTTTTCCCGCCGCCGAAGGTGGACTCGGAGGTGCTTTGTCTTACACCGCGCCAAACGCCGCTTGTAACGCCGAAGGACGAGGACTTTTTCTTCGCGCTTGTGAAAGCCGTTTTTGCCCAGAGGCGGAAAACGCTTGCCAACAGCCTTGCAAACGCCGGGCGCTTTGGTTCCAAAGAAAAGATTGCGGCCGCGATTTCCGCGCTCGGTTTTGCCCCGGCAGTGCGGGGGGAAACACTTTCTATTTCCGAACTTTCCGCCCTTGCAGACCTTCTTTTGGAATAAAATAAAATTTCTTCAAAAAAAGTGTTGCAAAGGGAAAGATTTTGTTGTATACTATAACATAGGTTAATTTGAAATATTATGCAAAGGAGTGTTTGAAAATGACAACAAATCAGAGTGTTAAAGCATGGCTTGATGATATGGTCGCCATGTGCAAGCCGGACGAAATCGTCTGGATTGATGGCAGCGAAGAACAGCTGGAAGCCCTTCGTCGCGAAGCGGTTGCTTCCGGCGAAATCATAAAGCTGAATGAAGAAAAGCTGCCCGGCTGTTATTATCACAGAACAGCAGAAAACGATGTAGCGCGCGTAGAGGACAGAACCTTTATCTGCACGCCCACTAAGGAAGAAGCAGGTCCCACCAACAACTGGATGGATCCCGCTGAAATGTACGCAAAGCTGCGTAACCTTTATAACGGTTCCATGAAGGGCCGTACAATGTATGTAATCCCCTATTCCATGGGTCCGATCGGCTCGCCGTTCTCTAAAATCGGTATTGAGCTGACCGATAGTATTTATGTTGTTCTCAACATGGCCATTATGGCACGCGTAGGCGCAAAGGTTATGGAATGCCTCGGGGATAACCCGGATTTCGTAAAGTGCCTGCATGCGAAAAAGGATGTAGATCCGGAAGGCCGCTACATTGTACAGTTCCCGCAGGATTCTACCATTATGTCCATTAACTCTGCTTACGGCGGAAATGTACTGCTCGGCAAAAAGTGCTTTGCCCTGCGTATTGCTTCCTACCTCGGTAAGCAGGAAGGCTGGATGGCAGAACACATGCTCATTTTAGGCCTTGAAAATCCGAAGGGTGAAGTAAAATACATTGCGGCAGCGTTCCCGTCCGCTTGCGGTAAAACAAACCTCGCTATGCTCATTCCGCCGGCATACCTCAAGGAAAAGGGCTACAAGGTCTGGACCGTTGGTGACGATATTGCATGGCTCCGCATTGGCGAAGATGGCAGACTTTATGCCATTAACCCCGAAGCCGGCTTCTTCGGCGTTGCCCCGGGCACAAGCGAAAAGACAAACTTCAATGCGCTTGCCTCTACCCGTCAGGGCACCATCTTTACAAATGTTGCCATTAACAATGACGATATGACCGTCTGGTGGGAAGGTCTTGACAAGAACCCGCCGGAAAATGCAACCGAATGGAAGGGTGCAAAGGTTAACGGTAAAGAATTTACCGCTTCCGGCCAAAAACTCGCCCATCCGAACTCCCGCTTTACTGCACCGGCTAAGAACTGCCCCTGCATCTCGCCTGAATTCGAAAATCCGGCAGGCGTTCCGATTTCTGCAATCGTATTCGGCGGCAGACGCGCAAAGACTGCGCCGCTGGTATACCAGGCAAGAGATTGGGAGCACGGTGTGTTCGTAGGTGCTACCATGGCTTCTGAAACAACCGCAGCTGCCGCAGGTGCTGTTGGCGTTGTTCGCCGCGACCCGATGGCGATGAAGCCCTTCACCGGCTACAACATGGCTGACTATTTTGGCCACTGGCTCGAAATGGGCGAAAAGCTTGGTGATAAAGCGCCGAAGATTTTCCATGTAAACTGGTTCCGTCAGGATGCAGAAGGCAACTTCATGTGGCCGGGCTTCGGCGACAACATGCGCGTCCTTAACTGGATTTTAGACCGTTGCGAAGGTAAGGCTGACGCTACGGAAACTGCAATCGGTTATCTGCCGAAGGCGGCTGACCTCGACCTTACGGGTCTGGACATCGACGCGGCGACGCTCGAAGAGCTCCTCAGCGTAGATAAAGCCGTTTGGGCGGACGAAATCGGTGGCATTCGCGAATACTTCGCTCAGTTTGGTGACAGACTGCCGAAAGCCATCTCCGCGCAGCTTGAAACGCTGGCAAATAACTTAAAATAAGCCTATAAAGCTTTAAAAGCAGCTACCAAAGTTTGGTAGCTGCTTTTTTTGTGGCAGCTTCTCTCCTGTCTTTTGCAAAGGCATGCGGTTATTTCTCCTTCCCCGACACATCCCCTGCATGCGCCGCATATACTAAAATAAAAAAGGCAGGTGTTTTGTTTGCAAATTTATGTCGTTCAATCCGGAGACACCATTCGGAATATTGCCGCCCGCTTTGGCGTTTCCTACCAGCGTCTTTTATCGGATAATGGTCTCGCGCCCGGCGATGCACTTGTAGTCGGACAGGCGCTTTTAATTCTGTTTCCTGACCGCATATATACCGTGCGCCCGGGCGATACGCTTTCCGCGATTGCCAGAGAAGAAGGCACCAGCGTCGGCACGCTCCGGCGCAATAATCCTGAGCTCATCCTAAATCCCACGCTCTATCCCGGTCAGCAGCTTACCATTTCATTTGCAGAGGAAAAGCGCCGTTCCCTGACGGTGGGCGGTTACGCATACCCGAATATAAACCGCACTACCCTCCGCACCACCCTTCCCTATCTTTCCCGCCTTACGATTTTCGGCTATGGCTTTACGGAAAACGGGAATCTGATTACTATTTCCGATTTACCGCTGATTGAAGCTGCACTTTCAGAAAATGCTGCACCGTATATGCTGCTTTCCTCTATCACAGAAAATGGAAATTTCAGCGGGGAACGGGCAAGCCTTCTGTTCCGGAATCGAACGCTGCAGGACGAAGTGCTTTCTGCCATCATCGAAACGATGCAGCGGAAAGGCTATCAGGGGCTTGATATTGACTTTGAGTACATTGAACCGGAGGACGCGTCCGGATTTATCAGCTTTTTAGAGAACGCCGCGGAGAAGCTACATGCCGCCGGCTACCCGCTCCATGTAGACCTTGCGCCGAAAACCCGCCGCGACCAACCGGGGCTTTTATACGAAGCGCATGACTATGCTGCAATCGGCGCGATTGCCGACACCGTCCTTCTCATGACTTACGAATGGGGCTATGCTTATGGCCCGCCGCTCGCCGTTGCACCCTTAAACCAGGTTCGGCGCGTTGTAGAATATGCCGTAAGCGAAATCCCGCGCGAAAAAATTCTGATGGGAATTCCAAACTATGGCTACGATTGGACACTCCCCTATGAAAAAGGCGATAAAGCGCAGAATATCGGCGTGCAATACGCCGTGCAGCTCGCCGCCCGCTACGGTGCCGAAATCCAATTTGACCGCGGCTCCGCTTCCCCCTTCTTCTATTATCAGGATGCGCAGCGCCGGCGGCACATCGTCTGGTTCGAAGATATTCGAAGCATTGAGGCTAAATATCAGCTTGCCGATGAATTTGGTCTTCTCGGCACGGGTTACTGGACGATTATGCGTCCCTTCCGCCAGAACTGGGCCTTTTTAGGTGCCGTCTATAATATCCGAAAGGGTCGGCCGCCGATTGGCTGAACGATTTGCCGCTTTGCGTCTGATACGGTTTCTAATTTTGCGCAAAATATAAAAAGGAGTAAAATTTGTTCCACCAAATTTTACTCCCTCTTTGTTTAAGATGTCATTCTCTCATTTGTCCGCAAAAACGGGCGTATTGGATTTTCCTTTATGCAGTCTCCCTCCCACACCTTAGTTGAAGATACGCCTTGCCGTTACAAATGTGCCAGCATAATACCCAGAATCCAGCGTTGAGATTTTTACCACATCACCGGTTTGCGGGGCGTGAATGAAATTCCCGTCGCCCACATAGATGCCCACATGGTTGATGCGCGTATACTTATTGGTATTGTGGAAGAACACAATATCGCCCGGCAAAAGGTTCTCGCGGGTAACCGGTATGCCATGCGCCGTCTGATCCGCTGCAACACGGTTTAGAGATACCCCCAGCTCCCGGAACACATACTGCACAAGTCCGCTGCAGTCAAACCCGCTCGGCGAAGTTCCTGCCCACACATAGGGCACGCCGAGATATTTTTTCGCCGTTTCCACTACAAGCTGCCCCTTTTCCGAGCCTTCCAGCGTTTGGATGGACATATCGGCCGTCTTATCATACACAACAGGCGTTCCGTTTCGGCTATCCACTACATAGGAAGCGTGCACAAAGCCAACGCCGCCGGAAAACTCGATTTTGAACCATTGTCCGCCGGTTTTGGTGATAATATGAATCGTTTGCCCATTATACAGGGTCCCAACGATTGCTGCGTCCATACTGGGCAGCGCGCGGACATTTAAGCTATTTGCGTCCACCGCACCTACGGCGTTGATGTCCGCAAGCGTACCCATCGGCATAAGGCAAAGCCCCGCAAAAAGACAGGCTATCCATTTTTTCAAATTGTATCTCCCCTTTTATCTTGCATCCTCTTTCGCATATACGGCGCGACTACCGCCAACAAATTTCGGACGCGTGCGCGCATAAGTCACATGCGCCTCTCCAATTGTTTTTACCGCAAGGCGCACCGGGACCGCCACATGGCGAAGGTGCATCCCAATCAATGTGTCGCCGATATCTATGCCGGCGTGTCCCTTTATAAACTCTACCGCCACCGGCTCGCGCATGGCCGTATATGCGGCCGTTGCCGCGCTTCCCCCGGCCTTTGGCTGCGGAATGACGGACACAATTTCCAAATTATACTTTTCCGCCGCTTCCTTTTCCACAATTACCGCGCGGTTTAAATGCTCACAGCATCCCACCGCAAGGTAAATGCCCTTCGGCTCTGTGGCGGATAAAATACCGTTTATAATCGCCTCACCGATTGCAGGAACCGAGCCCTTCCCAATTTTCTCGCCTGCAACCTCGCTCGTGCTGCAACCTAAAACCAGAATTTCTCCGCAGGAAAGTCCCGCTGCTTCTATTAAAGCTTCAGCAGCCAATGCTGCCTCTTTTTGAATTGCTTCCATGGTATCACTCCTTGTATGCTCTTATTATACGCAATTTCCCTCTTTTTGTCAATCCCCACCGTCTGAAAATCAAAAATCTTTTTCCAGAAAGGGCTTTCCGGGATTGACATTTCGTTCTTTTTAGGGTATAATAAGGGAAACGCGCCTCCTTAGTTAAATGGATATAACAAACCCCTCCTAAGGGTTAGTTGTGAGTTCGATTCTCGCAGGGGGTGCCAAAAGCACCGCAAAGAAGACTTCTTTGCGGTGCTTTTCTATTCGCCAGTATGCGATTTTTGGCGTGCAAGCCATTCGTTTTTATAGGTCGTGGAAATCGTTTCGTTTTTTAAAAACCGCACGACCTCTACGAGCCGATCCACCGCGTAGGACACCATTGCGTCAGCGATTCGTTCGTTCATCCCCTCGTGCATATCGCCCTGATAGGAGTTCGGATAATCGGCCATCCATGCGAATGGGGACTGGATTTTCCGCTCTGCAAATTCATCAAACCGATGCACGCTCTCACCGCTTTCCTGTCCGATTTTATCGAGCCGCACCGCCTGAGGCCGCACGCCATACACCCACCCCGTTTCCACAAAGCAGGCGTGCCCAAATCGTTTTTTCTCTGCCACATATTCGTTTAAAATGCGTCTATCCTCCGCTGTGAGGTTTGGATAGTCGCCGGAAAGAATCTTCTTCGGCGTGGCAAAATCGGCACCGAGGCTATATTCAAAAACGCTGTAGGGCGTTTTTTCATAAAGCAAACTGCGGGAAAAAAACGAAAGCATATCCCGATTGCCACCGTGGCCATTATAAAGCAAAATTTTATCAAATCCGTTGCGATGAATCTCGCCGCAAAGTTCTTTTAAAAGCCGAAGCCGAAGTTCCGGGCTTAAAATTACCGTTCCCAAAAATTCGCCCGCGCCCGTCTTTTCGCCAAAATACAGACTGGGAAAAATGCAGACCGGCTCTTTTTCTGCCGCACGCTTTGCAATCTCTGTAATGTGAATGACATCGGTGCCGACCGGAAGGTGCTGGCCATGCTTTTCAAGGCAGCCGACCGGTAAAATGCAAAGTCCGTTTGCTTTTTGTATCGCTTCTCTAAATTCTTCTTCCCTTAAATTTTCCCAAAGCATATTCCATCCCTCCCATTACCCGTATTATACTATACGCCCCACCCTTTGTCAAGGCGCGAAAAATGGGCCGTAAATTAACTGTGCGTTAATTTACAGCCCATTTTTAAAGCGAAAAGTAAAATTATTTCAGTTCTACCTTTGCGCCAACTTCTTCCAGCTTTGCCTTGTAGCTTTCAGCATCATCCTTGCCAACGCCTTCCTTGATTGCCTTCGGAGCGTTGTCAACGAGGTCCTTAGCTTCCTTCAGACCAAGGCCGGTGATCTCGCGAACAACCTTAATAACCTTAATCTTTTCTGCGCCTGCGTCTGCGAGAACAACGTCAAATTCAGTCTTCTCCTCGCCGCCTGCGGCTGCACCGTCAGCACCTGCTGCTACAACTGCAACGGGGGCTGCTGCGCTTACGCCGAATTCTTCTTCCATCATTTTAACGAGTTCGGCAACTTCCAGTAATTTTAATTCCTTGATATCAGCAATAATCTGTTCAAGCTTGCTCATTTTGAAAATCCTCCTTAATTTTTTCTTTTATTATTCCTGCACCGCTTCTTCTGCGGGTGCTGCTGCCGGCTCTTCTGCCGGAGCCTCTGCTGCTTCAGCTACCGGAGCTTCGGCTGCTTCTGCGGGTGCCGCGGCTTCTTCAGCCGGTGCGGCTGCCTCCTCGGCAGATGCTGCTTTT
>JAZSDW010000039.1:0-6325 GCA_045531355.1 Clostridia bacterium
CATCGTTGATAGGTCACAGGTGGAAGTACAGAGATGTATGTAGCTGAGTGATACTAATAGACCGAGGACTTAACCAGAAGGATCTGGAGTTTTTCTAGAGAGCATTGTTCAGTTTTGAAGGTACAAACCTTCAAGAGAAGATAGCATTCCGGTGGCAATAGCGCGGAGGTCACACCTGTTCCCATCCCGAACACAGCAGTTAAGCTCCGCAGCGCCGATGATACTTGGTGGGTGACCGCCTGGGAAAGCAGGGCGTCGCCGGAACTGCTATTTTTCTATCAAAAAAGCAACCAAATGTGGTTGCTTTTTGTTTTATGCGAGTGATTCGATTTTATTTACTACTCTTTCTTCTGTTATGCTCCTTGCAAAGCATCTGCCCGTTAGAAAGTTCGGTTTTTCCGCCCTCACACCAAGGCGTGATGTGGTCTGCCTCCATTTCCTCAATCGCATAGTACATCTTTTCCCGTTTTTCACTCTTACAATGGGGACAGATACCCTTTTGCTTTTCATACATCTTCCGTTTTTCGTTGTCGGTAAATGTGCGGATATTCAAGTGTTTTTCATTCCCGCTCAAAAGATATTCATATATTCCTGACCTTTTTGTAATGTCATCATCTTGCATAAGATCGGCAATTCTTGCCTCAAGCGCCTGCGGGTCAAGCGGCCTGTTCCCGTACTGATTATATAACAACCCCCATTCAAGCCCTAGCATCTCTTTTCTGTACTTCGGGAATATTGTCTGCACCCAATTTATAACGCTTTGGAAATACAACCACAATTCACTTGCACTTGTACCATGCTGGTGTTGTGCCATATAACCTTCTATGCTCTTGTTTTCAACTGAAGCAATCCAACGAATAACCGTTTCCAAATAGTCTTGCCTTATTGTAGAACCTTTCATATATTTATTGGCTATCTGGTAAGCGGGGCAACTTGTTTTTGAAAAATATCTCTTTGCATCCGAAAGCCATTGTCCTGTATAGATTGCATTTCTTAATTCTTGGTCTGTCAGCTTTTCCCCAGCAATATTTATAATCTTGAACCAGTCCAGCTTCTCTTTATCATTACCATTGCAAATATAAATCATTAGCTTATAATCTAAAATCTGCTCTTGCTCTGTTTTGGTAAGATTGTTATAAAAGCGGTCATTTATCGGATAATCTCCATTTATATATTGACATATACTGATTGTTCTCTGTTGTCCGTCAAGCAACTCAAAGTTACCGTCATCACTTTCTACCCAGTACATAACATTAAGGGGAAAGTCCTTTTGTATGGTTTCAATGACAGCATCTCTCTGCTTGTCCTTATATACAAATTCTCTTTGAAATGCTGGTCTTACATTTAACTTTCCACCAAAAGCTACAACACCATTTTCGGCATTATCACTATATCCGTCAAAAACTTCCCGTATAGTCTTTTCTTCTAATTTAATTTCCATATATGTTACCTCTTTTTTATTATGAACACTCTTGCATAAGTATTTTTACCATCAATAAGTGGTCTTGCATCTTTAATTCCATTGAATGGAATTCCAACAATCTGCGGGTTGTATCCTGCCGATGCCGCAAGCCCTAATATATAAAATTGGTCTGGATTATATTTCTGCATAAAGGTAATGGGAACGCCCATAACGCCATCATAATCGCACGGAATATCAGCAGTTTTTGAGACTTCAATAGCATCATAATTATCATAATGCGGATATTCTTCGGGGGTGTATTTTCTAAACAAAATTATTTCTTCGTGTCGTGTCTTTACATCCAGATTTGTGTACCACATAACACCCGATACCCTTATCATACCTTCCCTGTGGTCGGCATCGGTTGCAATATCTTCATAATAGCGGTTTATAAAATGAGCACAATTTCTGTTAAAACCATAGCCCAGCCACATTTGATTATCTTTCAAAAGCGGGAAAATCTCTTTATATGTAATAGCATTTTGATTACCTATGATTATGAACTTCTTATCGTGTTCAATAAGCTGTGCAACATACTCACGAAACAGAGAGAATGGAGGATTTGTTACAACAATATCTGCTTCCTTTAACAGTTCAACACATTCCGCACTACGGAAATCTCCATCACCTTCAAGTAATGTTAAGGTGTTTTTCTTGTTCTTGATGAGCGTTTCAACATCGGCTAAATCTATGGCACCATCCCCGTTCATATCAATAACCTCTGTTATCTCTATCTTGTATGGCTTCTTTTCTTCCGTCTGTTGTGGCATATCAATTACATCAAACAAAGAAAGCTGCTCTCCGACAATAGACGATGTTGCATAACAGGTAGCAATCAATTTTTTTAATCCGAAAGTATTGAAATTCATAGCAAAATATTTGAAAAAGTTACTCTCATAAGGGTCATCGCAATTACAAAAGATAACCTTTCCTTTGAAATCTTCTCTGTAATGCTTTAATTCATTTGCTATATCCTGCAGCTGCGTATAAAATTCGTCTCGCTTATTTCGCTTCGCATTGTGTAAATCTTTGTTTTTTTGCATCTCTATATCTCCATTGCATGCTTATAATGATAAAAATTATATCATAATTCTGTTAATTTGTAAATATAAAGCGGAAAAAATCAACAGAATGTAGCAAAACTCTCCAGAATTGATATTTTGCGTGGAATACATGGGGGAAACCAAAAACATTTGACTTTTCTGCCATTTATGTGTATAATATTATAAAATAGCTTTGGAAACGAAAGGACGAGAAATATGGACAAAATACAAGCAGCAACTGAAAAATTCGGCGAGCTCATTCGTGCACAGCTTGCACGGGTGGAGCGCATGAAAGCCGAAAAGGACTTTTTGGATTATAATAAGTTGGACACGATTATTATCGGCGTTGTAGGCGGGGACGGAATCGGCCCTGCGATTACAAGAGAAGCACATAGAATTATGGAATATCTTCTCGAAGACGAGGTGAAGGCCGGCAAGGTGGAGTTCCGCGTGATTGACGGGCTGACGATTGAAAACCGCGTTAAGGCAATGAAAGCCATTCCGGACGATGTGATGGAGGAACTTTTAGCGTGCCATGTTATCCTGAAGGGCCCCACCACCACGCCGCGCGCCGGGGATCCCTGGCCGAATATTGAAAGCGCCAATGTGGCCATGCGGAAGGCGCTGGATCTGTTTGCAAATGTACGGCCTGTCAAGGTGCCGGAAAAAGGCATCGATTGGACCTTCTTCCGTGAAAATACAGAAGGGTCCTATGCGCTCGGCTCAAATGGCGTTCACATTGACGATGATCTGGCATTTGACTTTTGCGTAACGACTACCGAGGGCACGGAACGCATTGCCCGCGCCGCGTTTGAATATGCAAAGAAGATGGGAAAAACGCGCGTTTCTATTGTAACGAAGGCGAATGTTGTGAAAACCACCGATGGTAAGTTTCTTAATATCTGCAAAGAAATCGGAAAAGAATACCCCGGGATTACAGTGGACGATTGGTACATTGATATTATGACGGCCAAACTTGTCGATGAAAAAAGACGCCAGCAGTTCCAGGTTCTAATTTTACCGAATCTTTATGGCGATATTCTGACAGACGAGGCGGCAGAATTCCAGGGTGGCGTTGGCACGGCGGGAAGCTCGAATATGGGGAAACGCTATGCGATGTTTGAAGCGATTCACGGTTCGGCGCCTCGTATGGTGGAGGAAGGCCGCGCACAGTATGCAGACCCTTGCAGCATCATCAGAGCGGCGGCCATGCTTTTAGAGCACATTGGCTTTGTGGAGAAGGCCGCACGGCTGACGAAGGCGCTGGATATTTGCATGTTTGAAGAGAAAAAACTTGTCATGACTGGCCGTGAGGATGGTGCAACAGGTGCAGCGTTTGCCGATTATGTCATGGAAACGATCAAAACCTTATAGATAGGCGAAAGAGTATGAAAAAAATATCAAAAATGGTCATACGGCGTCTTCCGCGATACTATCGCTATTTAAGCGATCTGAAAAGCGCAGGCGTGGAACGGATTTCCTCAACAGAACTTGGAAAAAAGATGCGTGTTACGGCTTCGCAGATCCGGCATGACTTAAACTGCTTCGGCGGTTTCGGCCAGCAGGGCTACGGCTATAATGTGGAACAATTGCATAGTGCTATTGCCGATATACTGGGGCTCTCTAAGGGATACAAGCTCATTATTATCGGCGCCGGCAATCTCGGACATGCCCTTGCGAATTATCAGGGGTTTGTGCGGCGGGGATTTCAGCTTGTGGGCATGTTTGATATCGACCCTGCCGTTATCGGCACAAAGGTGCGCGATGTAGAGGTGCAGCATATGGACAATTTGGAGGCGTTCTGCAAAGAGGTGCGGCCGGAAATCGCGGTGCTCACCGTTTCAAAACCGAACGCCATTGCCGTTACAGAAAAACTGTCCGGACTTGGCATTCGCGGACTTTGGAATTTTTCCTTTATGGAACTTACGGCACCGGAGGGGATGCAGGTGGAGAATGTACACCTGAGTGACAGCCTTATGACTTTGTCACAGCATATTACCGATTTCCCAAAGGGATAAAGGACATTTTTGAAAAATTATTGTATTTTCTGCAAAAAATGTTGACAAGTTCGAAAATATATGGTATCATAAACTGTAACCGCGTTGAAAGGGTTTTAAAAGCATGTTTGCTTACCCTAGAGAGCGAGTCCGTAATATAGGAGGTGTATGTAGAATGTACGCAATTATTCAGACTGGCGGCAAGCAGTATAAGGTTTCCGAAGGCGATGTAGTGTTCATCGAAAAGCTGGAAGCTGAAGAAGGAGCTTCCGTAAATTTTGAAGAAGTGCTGGCCGTAGGAAATGGTGCAGAGCTTCAGGTTGGCGCTCCGTTTGTAGCGGGTGCAGCTGTAAGCGCAAAGGTGCTTAAAAACGGTAAAGCAAAGAAGGTTCTGGTCTTCAAGTATAAGCCGAAGAAGGGCTACAGAAGAAGACAGGGTCATCGTCAACCGTACACGAAGGTGCAGATTGAAAAAATCAACGCATAATGATTACGGTGAACTTGAAAAAAGAAGAAAATAAGATTACAGGCTTTACGGTGCACGGTCATGCCGGATGGGGTGAGGAAGGAACGGACATTGTCTGTGCTTCGGTTTCCTCGGTGGTGTGGTGCACGGTAAACGGGCTTTCAGAGGTTGCAGGGCTCCCTTGTGAATATGAAAGCAGTGATGGGTTTGTTTCCTGTAATCTTCCTCCGCTTTCCGCTTCGGAAAGTGCGCAGGCAGAACTGCTTCTAGAGAGCATGGCGGCATTTGTCCGTGAGCTTTCCGGGCAGTATCCAGATTTCGTGAGTGTTATGGAGGTGTAATTCGATATGTTCTCGCTCAATATTCAATTATTCGCGCATAAAAAGGGTATGGGTAGCACGAAGAACGGCCGCGATAGTGAAAGCAAGCGTCTTGGTGTTAAGCGTGCAGACGGGCAGGTAGTTCCGGCCGGTAACATTCTGGTTAGACAGCGTGGCACAAAAATCCATCCCGGTACGAATGTAGGCCGTGGCGGCGATGATACGCTTTTCGCGTTGGTTTCCGGCAAGGTCAAGTTTGAACGCATGGGTAAAGACAGAAAAAAGGTTAGCGTATACCCAGTACAGTAATGCAAAAATCGCAGATATAATCTTTTATGTCTGCGATTTTTTTGTCGTTTACGCCGCCCGTAGATGGGGGCAGAATGGAGCATATATGTTTGTAGATACCGCAAATATCACGGTGAAAGCGGGCAAAGGCGGCAATGGCCTTGTGTCCTTTCACCGCGAAAAATATGTGCCGGCCGGCGGGCCGGACGGTGGTGATGGAGGCCGCGGGGGCAATGTTGTATTCGTGGCTGATAATAAGCTGACAACACTGATGGACTTTCGGTACCGAAAGACATACAGTGCCCAGAATGGGCAGGACGGAAAGGCTGGAAAATGTAGCGGCCGCGCGGGCGAGGACAGTATTGTCCGTGTGCCAGAGGGAACGCTTATTCGCGATACGGCGACCGGGAAGATTCTGGCGGATATGACAGGGGAGAATAAGACCTTTGTTGCGGCGCGCGGTGGAAATGGCGGCTGGGGAAATGTACATTTTGCGACGCCCGTTCGCCAGGCACCTAAGATTGCGAAGCCCGGTCAGCTTGGGCAGGAACGCGAAATTACGCTGGAATTAAAGCTTTTAGCAGATGTGGCGCTTGTGGGGTTCCCCAATGTTGGAAAATCAACGCTGATTTCGCGCGTGAGTTCTGCACGCCCCAAAATCGCCAATTACCATTTTACAACACTGACACCAAATCTTGGCGTAGTTTCTGTGCATGACAAGTCGTTCGTGATTGCAGATGTGCCGGGGC
>JAZSDW010000075.1:0-7536 GCA_045531355.1 Clostridia bacterium
CATGTAAATAGTTGTGACCGAGGTGGGCGGGAGAAACACCGAGTGCCACCAGAGCGGCGTGGCAATGCCGGCAAGATGGGCGAGGAGCGTATTTCCAAGTCCCATGTGGCAGAAGAGCGCAATCGTTTCCTCGCTCGATTCATAGCCGGGCAGCACCCGAAAAAGACGACCTTCGTGCTGAAATCCATGCGTAAGGAGTAGCGCGTCCAGCGCTTCTTCAACGGCACAAAGCCGTGCTGCGAGCGGCTGGCCGTCATATAGCGAATAGCCGGCCCACGCCTTTTTGTCCGAGACGGCCGGATTTTTTGTCCAAAGATGGGGATATATATCCCAAGGGGACACTTCTTCTTTCCCCATATCGTAAGAAAGGTCAAGCTCGGCGAGCCAAGGGAGCGTGTGAACGGGAAGCCCGAGCCGCTCTGCCGTAGGCGCCGCAGTGGCTTGTGCACGGCCGAGCGGTGAGCAGTAAATTTTGTCAATTTTCTCTTTGGAAAGGCGATCTGCAAGCAGCTTTACCTCGCGTCGCCCTTTTTCGGTAACGGTATCGTTTTCATAATCCGGATCGCCGTGACGAATCAGTAATATGCGCATAATTCTTCCGTCCTTTGTAGATAAGTTGGTTTGTATTTATTTTACAAAGTTTATTGGGAAATGTCAAGCCCTTCACAACAAAATGGAAAAAACTGGAAAATTGTTTTGACAGATGCGAGTTTGCTGTGCTATACTGATAGGGAAAAAGACAAAGCAAAGGGAGGTAAAATGGGAGACGCACTATCTCGTTTTCAAACGGAGATCTATACAGAAGCATATTCGTTTTTGGGATGTCACAAGACAGCGACTGGCTTCGTGTTTCGCGTGTGGGCACCCCATGCGAAACGCGTGAGCCTTGTGGGAGATTTCACAGATTGGGATGCGGCAGCAATTCCGATGCAAAGGGATGCAAACGGAATTTGGACAGCAGAAAGCCCGCATGCAAAAGAATATGATAAGTATAAGTATAGAATTGACGGCGAAAGGCGGGTGTATAAAAGCGACCCGTATGCGTTTCATGCGGCAACCAGGCCGGAAACCGACAGCAAGGTTTATGTGCCGGAATTTTCCTGGCAGGATGCGGCATATATGGCGGGCAGAACAACGCGGGCACCCGAGACAAAACCGATGCTGATTTATGAGGTGCATCTGGGCTCCTGGCGCCGGTATGTCGACGGGAATTATTTTTCCTATCGCGATCACGCGCGAGAGCTTGTGAACTATGTAAAAGAGATGGGCTATACACATATTGAGCTTATGCCGATTGCCGAGCATCCGTTTGATCCCTCCTGGGGGTATCAGGTGACTGGCTATTATGCACCAACGGCCCGATATGGAAGCCCGGCAGATTTTGCTTATTTTGTAAACACCTGCCACAGAGCCGGCATCGGCGTGATTCTGGACTGGGTGGGGGCGCATTTTCCCAAAGACGAAAGCGGACTTGCTGCTTTTGACGGCACCTTTTGCTATGAATATGCGGACCCTTTAAAAAGGGAGCATCCGGATTGGAATACACTTATTTTTGATTACGGCAGGCCGGAGGTTGCCTCGTTTTTAATTTCCAACATTGTTTTCTGGATTAAACAGTATCATATTGACGGCTTCCGGGTGGACGCGGTTGCTTCCATGCTCTACCTCGATTATGGAAAACGAAACGGCGCGTGGCGCCCGAACCGGTATGGCGGTAACCAGAACCTCGAGGCAATTTCATTTCTGCGCGCGCTTTGTACGGCGGCGTTTGCGGCTGACCCTGCGGTTTTAATGATTGCAGAGGAATCGACGGCCTTCCCAATGGTGACAAAGCCACCGTACGATGGCGGGCTGGGCTTTAATTTCAAGTGGAATATGGGCTGGATGCACGATATGCTTGCCTATATGGAAAAGGATCCGCTTTTCAGACGCGGCATCCACCGGCATCTGACTTTTTCTATGACATACGCCTTTTCGGAGAATTTTATTTTGCCGCTTTCCCATGATGAGGTGGTGCATGGAAAACGCTCGCTCATTGAAAAAATGGCGGGGAGTTATGAGGAAAAGTTCCATGCGCTTAGGGCATTTTATGCCTATATGATGGCGCACCCCGGGAAAAAACTTCTTTTTATGGGGGGAGAGTTTGCACAGTTTATTGAGTGGGACTTTCAAAAGGAACTGGATTGGAAGCTTTTAGAATATCCCATGCACAAAAAGCTGCAGGTGTTTTGCAGGGAGCTAAATCATTTTTATCTTGCAAGCCCCCCGCTCTGGGAAAATGATGGGGATTGGGAGGGCTTTCGCTGGATTGCAAACGACGACGAGCGACAGAGTGTCATTGCCTTCAGACGCATTGACCGAAAAGGCAGAGAGATAATTGCGATTTGCAATTTTTGCCCGATAAAGCGTGAAAACTATGTAATCGGCGTGCCGCAGCGGGGCAGCTACGCTTGCGTGCTTTCTACGGACTGGGCGCAGTACGGCGGGACCGGTGTCCGCACGGGCAAGGTGCAGGCAAAAAAGCGCTCCTATCACGGCCTCCCATACAGCATTTCGCTGACATTGCCGCCTTTGTCCGTCCTCTTTTATGAGAAAAAGGAACGGAACGGCACCTAAAGATTTCTGTGCTGTCTTTTCACGAAAAGTTTACAATTTGTTTCCGCCTTGCACCTTGACTTTTAGAAGAGAATGCTATATAATATTTGGTATGTTTTATGCTTTGACGGGGAACGGAGGAAACACGATGCTGAAACGGCTTGCAAAATGTATTCGGGAATATAAGTTGCCAACCATCTTAACGCTTTTGTTTATACTGGGAGAGGCGGCGATGGAAACGGCGATTCCTTTTATAACGGCAGAGCTTGTCAACCAGATTAAGGCGGGCGCGGCGCTTTCTGAGGTGCTTCGCGTCGGCGTGATTCTAGCGGTGATGGCGCTTGCATCGCTCGCGTTCGGCGGCGTGGCAGGATATACCTGCGCAAAAGCTTCGGCGGGGTTCGCTAAAAATATGCGGCACGACATTTTTGCCGGCGTTTCAGACTTTTCGTTTGAGAATGTGGATAAATTTTCCACCGCCTCGCTTGTGACAAGGCTCACGACCGATGTTTCAAGCGTGCAGATGGCGTTTATGATGCTGATTCGCGCGGCGGTGCGCAGCCCGCTGATGCTGACTTTTTCTGTGATTATGGCGTATGTGATGGGGGGGAGGCTTGCGCTTTCCTTTGTGGTGATTATTCCGGTTTTGGCCGTGGGGCTTTTTTGGGTCGGGAAAAAGGCGATGCCCGCTTTCCGGCGTGTGTTTAAAAAATATGATGCACTGAATGAATCCATTGAGGAAAATGTGCGCGGCATGCGCGTTGTAAAAGGGTTCGTAAGAGAGGCGTACGAGAAAGAGAAATTTCATAAGGCTTCGGAAAATATCCAGAAGGATTTTACGCACGCAGAGCGCATTGTTGCGTTGAATATGCCGCTTATGAATCTGTGCATGCACTTTAATTCTGTTTTTGTTCTGTTCGTCGGTGCAAAGCTTGTGGTAGCGAGCGGCGGTACGGATATTGATGTGGGACAGATTTCAGCGATGCTCACTTACGGTATGCAGATTCTGATGTCCTTGATGATGCTGTCGATGGTATATGTCATGCTGACAATGTCCACAGAGGCGGCAAAGCGTATCTGCGAGGTGCTGGATGAAACGCCAACCTTGCAGAATCCTGCTTCACCTGTTTTCACGGTAAAAGACGGCACGGTGGATTTTGATGCCGTTTCCTTTAAGTATACAAAGAACGCAAAGGCATTTGCACTTGCTGATGTGCATGTACATATTGCGTCCGGCCAAACGGTCGGGATTATCGGCGGGACGGGTGCCAGCAAATCTACACTGGTGCAGCTGATTCCGCGACTTTATGATGTGACGGAAGGCGCGGTACGCGTAGGCGGTGTGGATGTACGGGAATATGACAGGAAAACGCTCCGCGATGCGGTGGCCATGGTTTTGCAGAAAAACCTTCTGTTTTCCGGCACAATCCGGGAAAATCTTCTCTGGGGAAATCCGCGTGCTACCGATGAGGAAATCCGTGCGGCCTGTCGCATTGCGCAGGCAGACGATTTTGTGATGGCGTTTCCGGACGGCTATGATACGCAAATAACGCAGGGCGGCACCAATGTTTCGGGCGGACAAAAACAGAGACTTTGTATTGCCCGCGCCCTCCTCAAAAAACCGAAAATTCTGATTTTAGATGATTCGACAAGTGCGGTGGATATGCGGACCGATGCGGAAATTCGGCAGGCGCTTCGTACTTATTTGCCGGAAACGACAAAAATTATTATTGCACAGCGTATTACATCGGTCTGGGAAGCAGACATGATTCTGGTGCTGGATGGCGGCCGCGTGGCCGATGCCGGCACGCATCAGGAACTTTTAGAGCGGTGTACCATTTATCAGGAAGTATATGCGCAGCAGAGAAACGGAGGGGAAGAAGATGCAGAAGAATAGACCTTCCATGCCGGAAAAAAATATGCGTGGCAGTCGGCCGAAACCGCCGATACAAAAAGGGTGCCTCAAAAGGGTGTTAAAGCTTTTGTTTTCGTATTATCCGGTTTTGGTGCCACTTGCAATCGCCTGCATTCTGTTTGCCTCCGCCGTAGCCGCGGCGCCGGATATTTTTATTCAGAAGGTAATTGCCGTCATTGAAACGCATTACGAAACAAGGGACTGGGCGGGCGCACGGGCAGCGCTTGTGCCGATGTTCTTCATTTTGGTGGGGCTTTATCTTTTATCCCTTTTGTCCGTGACGGTGCACACGCAGATGATGGCAAAGATTACGCAGGGCTTTTTATCAAAGCTCCGCTGCACCTTGTTTGACAAAATGCAGAATTTTCCTGTACGCTATTTCGACGCGCACCCGCATGGGGATATCATGAGTCATTATACAAATGATATTGATGCGCTTCGTCAGCTCATTTCACAGTCGCTTCCGTCGATGCTCCGTGCTGGCGTTACGCTTGTGTGTGTCATGGGAATTATGCTCTATTATAGCTTCCTGATGACCGGGATTATTCTCTTTGGTGTAGTGGCACTTACGATTGTTGTAAAAAAGATTAGTGCCGGCTCGGGGAAATACTTTATGCGGCAGCAAAAATCGCTCGGTAAGGTTGAGGGCTATGTGCAGGAAATGATGCAGGGGCAAAAAGTGGTCAAGGTATTTTGCCACGAGGAAAAAAGCCAAGAAGCGTTTGATGCGATTAACGAGGAACTTTATGCTGACAGTCTCCGTGCGCATGCCTATGCCAATATGATGGGGCCGATTAACCAGAATATCGGGAATATTCTCTATGTATTGGTTGCGATTGCCGGAGGGATTTTCCTCCTAGGCGGAGCCCGGAACATAAGCCTTTCCGGTCTTGCTTTTAGCATCAGCATTGTGGTGCCATTCCTGAATATGACAAAGCAGTTTACCGGGAATGTCAATCAGTTTTCACAGCAAATTAATTCCATCATTATGGGACTTGCCGGTGCAGACCGCATTTTCAGGCTTTTAGACAGTGCGCCGGAGGAGGACGAGGGCGATGTGACGCTGGTGCATGCGGAGATTACGGAAGACGGAAAGATTTCCGAGTCGGAAAAACGGACGGGGAAATGGGCGTGGAAGGAGCCGAGTGCGGACGGCGACGCAAAGTACACGCTTCTTGCGGGCGATGTGCGCCTTGGGCATGTTGACTTTGGATATGTGCCGAAGAAAATGGTGCTTCGGGATGTTTCCGTCTATGCAAAACCGGGGCAAAAGGTCGCGTTCGTAGGTGCAACCGGTGCCGGAAAAACGACGATTACGAATCTGATTAACCGGTTTTACGATATCGAAAAAGGCGAAATCCTTTATGACGGGATTCCGGTTAAGCGAATCCGGAAGGCTGATTTGCGCCGCTCTTTAGGTGTGGTTTTGCAGGAAACAAATTTGTTTTCCGGCACAGTTATGGAAAATATCCGCTATGGGCGGCTGGATGCAACGGACGAGGAATGCCGCGCGGCGGCACGCCTTTCGGGGGCGGACGATTTTATTTCCCGCCTTACCGCGGGATATGATACCGTACTTTCCAATAACGGCGCCAATCTCTCACAGGGACAACGGCAGCTTTTGGCGATTGCCCGCGCCGCAGTTGCAGACCCGCCGGTCATGATTTTAGATGAGGCCACCTCTTCCATTGATACCCGGACGGAGGCAATTGTCCAGCGAGGTATGGATAAGCTGATGGAGGGACGCACGGTCTTTGTGATTGCGCACCGCCTTTCAACGGTACGAAATGCCGATGTTATTATGGTGCTGGAAAACGGACAGATTATTGAGCGCGGAAACCATGAAGAACTTCTCTTGGAGAAGGGAACCTATTATCAGCTTTATACCGGCGCTTTTGAGCTCGAATAAAAATTTTTAAAAAAAGCTTGACAATCCGAAAAGAATGTGGTATTATATTCTGCGTAACAAGCAGGGCATTGCCCTCACCGTATCATTTCAATGTATGCATACGGTTGATATTCACCGGTTTTAAAAGCGGTATTGCTTGTGCAATGCCGCTTTCATTTTTTAGGAGGTGCTTTGTATCAGTAAGGAAGTTATGATCAACGAGGAGATCCGGGACAAAGAGATTCGTCTCATTGATAGCGATGGCGCACAGCTTGGCATCATGAGCACGAAGGAGGCGCAGAAGATTGCATATGATAAAAATATGGATCTTGTGAAAATTGCGCCCCAGGCAAAACCGCCGGTCTGCAAGATTATGGACTATGGCAAGTATAAGTTCGAGGCGGCCAAAAAAGAAAAAGAGGCCAGAAAGAACCAGAAAATTGTAGCCCTGAAAGAGGTTCGGCTTTCCCCGTCCATTGATGACCATGATTTCCAGACGAAAGCACGAAATGCCATAAAATTTCTGACGGCTGGTGACAAGGTCAAGGTCAGCGTCCGGTTCCGCGGAAGAGAATTGCATCATGCTTCTCTGGGTGAAGATATTTTAAAGCGGTTCGCAGAAACGGTCAGTGAGGTAGGCTCTGTGGATAAGCTGCCGAAGCTGGAAGGCCGGAGTATGACGATGTTCATTTTGCCCAAAAACTGATTGAAAGCCACAAGGCTTTGAATATATTACTTAGAAAAGGAGAGAACAACATGCCGAAATTAAAGACGCACAGAGGCGCAGCAAAGCGTTTCAGCCTCACGAAATCCGGCAAGGTAAAGAGAGGAAAGGCTTACAAAAGCCATATTTTGAACAAGAAGTCTACAAAGCGTAAGAGAAGACTTCGCAAGACAGCGTACGCATCCATTCCGAACGCTGTAACAATCAAGAAGCTGATACCTTATAAATAATAGGAGGAGTAGGAAATGGCACGCGTAAAAGGCGCGTTAAGCACAAGAAAAAGACGTAAGAAAATATTAAAGCTGGCGAAAGGTTACAGAGGACATAAGTCCAAGAACTTCCGCGTAGCGAACCAGGCCGTTATGAAGTCCCTCGTTTATGCCTACATTGGCAGAAAGCAGAAGAAGCGTGACT
>JAZSDW010000026.1:0-11449 GCA_045531355.1 Clostridia bacterium
GAGTCTCGAGCACGCGTAAGCTTTCGGGCACCGCTAAGAGCGGTCGATAGCTTAGTGCGCGCAGAGTATCCTGTCATCCCGACCACGTCGAAGCAAAGTTCGCTTTGCTTCGACTTTTTTTATACAAAAAAGTCATCCGCCCGCTTCCTTGCTTCTCCTCTTTCACAAAAAGTCACGCTCGGCTCACCTGTTCAGTTGTAAACGCCCTCACAAAGGCTCGCTGTCGCTACCAACTTTTTGTGAGCTTTTTGACACGTTATGAACACTCGCACCACATCGAAGCAAAGTTCGCTTTGCTTCGCCTTTTTTGCACATAAAAACCATCCCAAAGCATGCTTTGGGATGGTTTTTTATTTGAGTATCTTTCGCAAAACACGCTTGCCCTTCATTATGGTTTTGCGCCATATACTTACCCGAAGATTCTTTTTGGCAACTTGTTCAAAATCTCCGCTTACAATTTCTTTTAAAAAAGCTTTTCGTTTTGCTGGCTTCTTCACCGAGGATATCGTGGCAGGATTGTATTTTACTGCATCCAAAACCTCCACTTTGCGGTAATGAATATCCCTCTCTATGGCTTCAAAAATCCGTTTTCCTTTTTCCGAATGGATGAGCACTAGCGATGTACCCTTGTTGTCATCCATTTCAAGCAAAACCTTTTCTATCCCCCAGAAATCAGCAAGGGTTATGTCGCTTTGTCGTTCTATGCTTTTAAAAGCACAATTATAGCAAGATGGCCGAAGGGATAAATTCGAAAGAAAAGTTCTCATAAACGGATCTTCAGAATGTTTTTTTGTAGAAGTCGCTTGATTGGAGAAAAGAAACGACATTGAGTAGTTTTTCCAATTTATACTTTTGTCTCTGAAGGAAACGCGCAAAGCCTTTCCGCCAGCGTCTTTTTCTTTCTGCTCTAAATATCTTTCCCATGCCAAGGGTGACGGGACGCCATGGCAAATAATATCCTGGGTCAATAAATTGTCATATGGTTTATTTAGATAGGCATAAAGTCCACCGATTTGACACGGCGTACCAGAAAACAAAACCAGCTTTCCGGCCTCCAATAGCTCTTTTGCTTTCTTAAATGCATCGCCGATCCGGCTTTGCACATATTTTGAACCTCTTAATCGGGATAAGTCGTCAGCATTTTCAACGCACATGTGGACCACTTCAAAGTCAGAATTAAACCCAGCTCCAAAAACATAGCCACCATTTTTCAGTATGTAGTTGGCAAGCAAGGAAAAGATGCCTCCGGACGAACTTTCTATGCGTATCCGTTCGTCCTTGCTATATGCTGCAAATGCCAAAGGCTGGCCCTCTTCCCCTTTTTCTTTTCTTTCCGAGAGAATGGGGCAGCTTCTTTCACAAATGCCGCAATTTATACAAGCTTTCTCGTCTACATGTGGATACAGAAACCCCTCATCATCTTGCACCATTTTGATGCATCCTTTCGGGCAAGCTACCATGCAGGCGTGACAGCCGCTACACTTCTCTTTATCAATTCTTATGATATCGCATTCCTCCTGTACCGCTTGAATATTTTCTTTATCATGTCCTTTTCGTAATTGTTCATGGAGAAAATCCAAGCGGAAATTATGTACGCGACCGTATAGAGCAGCAGGCATATACCGAGACGAAAAACGGTATTAATCGCAACCAAATTTGCAAGACCAAATCCAACAAGAACGGGAATTATGAATGCGGGCAAAATTTTACACACTTCTTTCCAAAAAGAAAAAATATTAATACCGCACCTCTTGTGGTAGTATATATTCATAATTAAAATATTGCCTAAGATAACGCTGATTGCGGTTCCGATTGCACAGCCGAGTCCTTGATAAAGCCGACAGAGCGGAATACTGATTAGAAGATTGAGAACTGCCATACCAATATACACAACCGCACGGAATCGATGGAGGTTCTGTGCTCTCTGTATCTCTATGCCTAAATTTTGTGAAAGAGGTATGATAAGCGAGGCAAACATAACGCAGGCAATATAGTATGACTCCGTGTAACCACTTCCGCCCCAAAACATCAAAAATGGTTTGCCAAAAAAAACAAATCCACCAAAAACTAACACAAGTAGCATAAACTGGATTCTTCCAACTCTATTAAATAACCCCATCGTTTCGCTTCTCTTGTTTTGACTGACAAGCTTATGGACCCGAGGAATGAATACAGATGAGATTGTGAGAGAAAGATGCTGATAATATGTATTCAGCTGCGATGCAAGGCCGTAAATCGCAATTGCTTTTGCTCCATGGTAAACCCCCAATAAAAACTTGTCGAGGTTCCAATTAATCTGATCCACAAGCATATTTAAAAATATAAAGGAAGAGAATGTGGCAATTTCTTTGAATAAAGGAAAATTAAAAGATTTGAAACAAAACTTCATGTTTAGTTTCTTTACAGCGAAATAAAAATGGGTAATGTCCAGCGCAAAATGCACAAGCACCGTTGCTAAAACCATGCCAATAGAACGAACACCGGCAAAAAGCATCACAAGGGAAATCAGCGGGCTTAAAATCGCTTTCAAAAGAGCTAAACTCCTCTGAAAAAAGAAGCGTTCATTGGCTGTTATATACGAAGAATATACGCTAAAGGGCAAAGAAACAGCCATATTAATTGTTAACAAAAAAATTAAAATACTGGTAATGAAAATCTCATCACTCGAAAGCTTGTTGGCAAACATAATGCCTGTTGCCGAAGCCAGTATGCTTCCCGCGCATAGCGTGATACAACCTAAAACAATAAAGACGATCATAAACAGACCGTTTAGTTTTTCGATGGCGTCTGTGTCATTATTGTTTTTATAAATACTGTAGTATCGCACATACGACGCAGACAGGCCAAAGTGCAAAAGCGTCAGGTATCCGACAACCGAACTAGCCAAGGTGTATAGCCCGTATTCACTTTGTCCCAAAATGCGCAGCATAACCGGTGTGTACACTATCGAAATCAGGCTGCCAACAATTGTTGTTAAATAGGATAAAATCACACCGGCTTTTAACTGATTAACTTTCATATTTCAAACATCTTTTCTGCTTAAAATTTTGCCTAATGCAATATGTTCTCCTGCAGATACTCCCTTAAGGTCTGTGCATACTCTTCCATCTTTTGATCCACGATATCCCAATGAATCGGCGAAAGCTCGGACATCTTTTCAGCTGGATCTTCCCGCGAAAAAATTCTGTCCGATAACCCAAAGCGATCGAGCAATGTAAAAAGCCTGTCGTTCATCCCGGCAAGAGCGCCACTCTCGGTCAAAACGATAAATGGCGTGTGCAATTTAAGAGAAAGCATAGTACAATGGAAGGAGTTCGTAATGACCAGTTCGCAATCTCTGATTGTTGCAAGCCACCTTTCCATCGAAAGCATTTCCATCCTTTTGACGGATTTGTTTATGCAGTATCTTTTCAGAAATTTTTTCGTTTCTTTCTCCTGTTTCCGGAGGATACACAGCCCAATATCAATTGGCTTCCGCTCAACGCCTTCGCACAAAGCAGCATAGGCTTGCGAAGGCAATAATGCCGTGGGGTCTGCGGTGAGGACACCCCTATTTTCACCGATTGACCGTAAAATTGTAAGCCCTGTTTTTTCTCTGACACTAATCGCATCAAATCTTTTTATATGTTCCGCAATGATTTCTCGTAGTTCTTTTGGGTATTCTGAACACCCGAAGCTTACACTTAAAGCGATTCTTTTGCACGCTGTTTTCCCAAAATTCAAGAAATAAACCGGTGTGATTCCTCTTTCCCCATATCGTAAGTACGATGGGTTCCAAATTTGATCGCTACCGCAAATCAAAATGTCCACATCCGGTGGGCTGCACATCAGTTCCTTATTAGAGAAGTAGCGCTTTGTGAGGTTTAATTTTTCATTTCTGAACTTCTGTATTTTCTTATCTTTAAAAATGAGCATCATACGCTGCCAGATCACCTTCGGCAAATGCGGCCTTATAGCGTTTTTAATGCTATATTCCAGTGGCTTTGGAATATAATGAATGATCTCAACATCTTGCCCCATGGCATCAGACAAAAATTTTTGTGTGGCATAGGTTTGTAATACTGCACCATGATTTGCCGCCCAATGGAAGGTTAAAACTCCAATTTTCAAAACGCTCCTCCATTCTTTTATATTGCCTTAAAGTAGGCGTCTACATATTCCCCGAATTTCTCTGCTAGGTCAAAGCTTTTTGCCCTTTCGCGGCAAACGCTTTCTCCAAAATGGCGGTTTTTAAATGAATGAACAATCGCATGATACAACGCATCCACATCGTCACATGGTATTGTCATGCCACATTCTTTGCTAATACATTCCGGGCATCCTCCGGTGTCAAAGGTTATAACGGGAGTTCCGCAAGCAAGAGCCTCTATATTCACCAGTCCCAGAACCTCTTCCTTGGTTGGATTCACAAAAACATCGGCCGCTGTGTATATTTCCGCCAGTTCTCTTTGATTTTGTGTCCGATGAATAGATATAATGTTTGCAGGCAGTTTTGAATCTGTTTTTTCATCCGTACCAACAAGCACAATTTGAAAGCGATTATCAAGTCTTTTGGAAAGCTCTACAAAAACATCTAGCCCTTTTTTCTTGCCCCACCCAAAGGCAACACCCAAAATAATGTATGTATCCTTTTCAATTCCGTATTTTTCTCTGAACGCACTTGGTGTTGGTTTGAAAACATTTAAATCAATTCCATTATGAATGACTTTAATAGGATATTCTTTGAAAAAAGATTGCTTTACCAAATTTGCAAGCCAATCTGATGGCGTCACAATCGTTAGATCTAACCCCTTAAATAGCTCGCGTTTTTTCTTAAATAACACTTTGCTTCTATCAAAAAAGGCGCTATATCGTTTTCTCTGCGGACAGTTCTGACAACTCGTTTTCCACTTGTCACATTTTTCGAATATAAAATGCGTGCAATAGCCAGTAAAGGCCCAACAATCATGGAATGTCCAAAACAGCTCTTGTTTTGTCTTCTTGAAGTATTTGAAAAGCAAGCTCAAATTGCAATCATGGCTATGAATATTATGTAAATGCACAATGTCCGGTTGAATCTCTTTTAAGCATCTGATGATTTTTTTGGTTGCGATTTTGGAATTAAACCCCCAGTTTCCGAAAATTCTTGCCTTTGCAGCTTGCAGCTTGATGTAGTTTCTTCCAGCGATTTGGATGGCATTTTTTTGTTCTTTTCCGCTCCCTGAATAAAGAATATAATTATCTGTACCATTTTTATCAAGCAGTTCACCTATGGATACACAAATTTTCCCTGTGCTCCCAATTCCGCAGGTTGTATTGATTTGAACAATCTTCATGCCTTTCTCGCTCCCTTATTGCCAATAAAATTTGTATGGCAGTATGCCGGATGAATCAATTGTAAAAAACAGGTACTGTGCTATTAATAAAATATAGATGCTTGTCGTAACAATCCTCTGATTTTCAGTATTCTGAATTGCCTTAAATAGATTAGGAACAATTGTAGTTAAGGCAATCAAAAAATAAAAACTTATCCTAAAAAATATTGCTTGCCCCGACACCAGAATCTGAAAGAATGTTGCTAAAAAGAGTACCCAAAAATTAAAGCTTGCTTTTTTTTCATATTCCAAAATATAGTCCTTTGCAAAAACGATGCAAATAACATACAGTATAAAGATTACAAAAGTCATTGTAAGTCCCGCCTCATTGTCAAGCACCTCGTATCCTCGGTCGCTCAATAAAAAGATAAGTTTTTCTGTAATCTGAATCCTGCAAATAAATGTAATGATTAGGAGCGAAACCGATCCCCAAAGCAACGCGTAGGTTAACTTGATATGCTTTAAAATCAATAAGAGTGCGAAAACGAGTGCTGATTGATGGAATCCGCTGGCTAAAAGAATGAATAGTGCGCTCTTTAGATCTTTATCCTCTTGCATATAGGTCATTGCCACCAAAATAAAGGAAATTGCAATTGTCTGCCGCATCCCTGTTAAAGAGAACTGATAGAAATTAAAGGCAAGCAAAATGATTAAGCTCAGAACCGGGTCTTTTGAATGCTTGTAAATATATCGCCAAACGAAAAAACAAAAAACGCCTGCCACTACAGCAAAAAGCACCGTATAGGAATGCGAAAACCTACTGATGAGCCAAATCAACCTTCCGAACAGTGGCTCAGATGGAAAGAAATTTTTTGCATGGCGCCATCCATATGAAACGATATATAAAAAAGATAGAACATATCCCTTGGTATCCACGCCAACGGTAAAATGTCTCAGCGTCGCAATCAAAAAATATACGCTCCCGCTTACAACACAAAAAATCTTTTCCCATGATTTGGGTCGGATAATATATTTTAGAACAAAAGCAAAGAGTATCACGCCGATAAATGCGAAATGAAATATTGTCATGGCTTAATCCTTTATTTTAAAATTCTTCCATAAACACGCAAAAGAACGGACTTTATTCTTCTTATACGCATACACTTTTTCAGCGCCTTTTTAAATCCGTACTTCTTATACAGGGGCACAAACCTTTCGTGGTTTTTACTAAAAGACGGACGCCTTAGGTTTGGATTCCCAGCAATGGCTTCATCGACGGTACGCTCAAACATTTCCAGATTGTCCTCACACGCCGCAAGGAATGCGGCCCCTTTTTCTGTGTTTGTCAAAATGAGCGAAACACCATCTTTCGTTTCTTTTGGAAACGGCACTGTTCTCCCGAGTCCCCAAAAATCTGCAATCGTAATATCCCCAACACGCGCGGAATTTGCATACGCGCACGAGTAGCAGCTTTCACGAAATGTCAGGTTATCCAAAAATGCCATGTAGTACAAATCTTTATGCACACTGTTTCGATAAATAATTTTTTCTGCGGAAGAAACCGTTAAAAAAAGGCCATCTTTTTCGCGAAAGGAAATATTTGAAATTGTTTCCGGAAGGATTCCTTGCAGTTTCAAATTTTCAAATAAAAGTTTTTGCGGCGGGACCCCATGGCACACTAAATCTACTGTCACTAAATTTGGGGAGATGTTCTTCCCCAAAAACGCTTTTAATCCAGCAACCTGGCAGGGCACACCGATGAATAAAACAGATTTGTTTTGCGCGAGATCTTGTTTGATCTGCGCATAGGTGTCTCCAATATAACTTTGTGTATATTTGCTGCCTTTTAACTTATATGCTTCCTGCTGATTTGTGATTCTTTTGTGTAAAAAGCCATTTTCCAAGACGCAACCATATATGACGCCATTTTTTTTCAAAATATAATTTGTGAATATGGCTGCCGCCCCGCCCGAAGAACTTGTCTTGTGTTCTTGTTTATCTTTAGCCCACGCGGCATATGCTTTCTGGGGGAGTTGTCTTTCTACCATGTTTTGCGCAGGACATGCTTTTTTGCAGGCACCGCAATCAACACAATTCTCTATATCCACATGTGGAAAAATATGGCCAATTGTGTCCTCCGTCATGGAGATTGCCTTTTTCTTACAGACGTTTGCGCACGCCGCGCATCCTGTGCATTGATTAATTGGGCAAATCTGTTCCAAAACTATCAAACCTCCACAATCATCTTTTTTAGCTTGTTTTTACTATCTGCAACAAGTGTTTGCAGACGAAGATCCACTTTTTCATATTGAATGGGCGCAAGCTGTTTTGTGATAATGTCCTCTGTGCTTTGCACTGTTTGGCCCAAAAGGCCAATGGAATTGAGAAGCGAAGAAATTCTTGCATCGTCCCCGCCTCGAATTGCCAAAAACTCTTTATGAAAAATTGTTGAAAACGCCGTGCCGTGAAAGGATGATGTAATAACAAATTTTGCATTGAAAATAAGATTTAAAAACTCTTTCGGTCCTGAAGAATACTGTTTTTCAAATCCATTACAGACATCATACTGATTCGAAAAATTAGAAACAACGACCGGCAGGTTTAATCTTTTGGAAAGTAACTTAACCATTTTTATCATTTCTTTATCCGCAAAAAGCGTATAAAAAAAGATATACTCTCCCGGATAAACCGGATTTGGGGAAATCAGGCTTTCCCACGCCTTATCGTTTAAAAGTAATGTAGGATCCAGAACAACATCCGCTTCGATTCCAATAGAATATAATTTGTCAGCGGCCGCAGTATCACGAACTGTTACTGCACGAAAGGACGATAGGTGATTTTGAATTTTTTCAGTAACCACGCTTTCTCCAAAAGAAGACAATGGACCAAAACTTGGTGCATAACATACCTTTTTTTCATTCTTCACAAACGGCAAATAATAGGCCCAATCAAAATCCAAAGGTATGGGATTGAAAATCTGATCGCTACCCGCAATAAAACACGCCACATCTTCAAAATCTGCTTTCTCCAGTTCTTCCAATGTTTTATATGTACATGGTGTAGTTTCTAAATATTCTCGAATAAAGTTTTCAAACTCCCTTCCCTTTTGCTTGAGGTTCGTATAAAAGAAAAGCTTAGCCATGTTTTTCAAAAAGTACATTATACCCACTCTTTTTGTAAAAACAGAATAAAGGTCCATCTGGCGTTCTGTTCGGAAATCAATAATTTGGTTCTCAAATCCCATTTCTTTTATTGTCTGCTGAAGAGCATAAGCTTGCAGTACAGACCCATAATTATGTGCCGCGTGAAAAGTCATTGTCCTTGTTTTTAACATATCTCAATCCTCATTATTTAAAATGCTTTTTAAGAATTCGACAGAACTTTCACGCTCTTGATGTAAGCGCTCCAGCGGTTCCTGCCAGAGAATAGGTGGCTTCGGCTGCATAACCGTTTCTATTGTGCACGCCTTTGTAATGATACGGTCTTCCAGGTTTAATTTTTTCAATAAATTTGAAATTCTTCCTTTCTCATTCATAGAAAAAGATAAAAATTCCTTCTGAAAAAGAACGGAAAAAACTGTTCCGTGAAACGAAGAAGTGCACACGAATGCAGCGTTTTTGATAAGCGATAAGAATTCTTTCGGCCCACACTCTTCAGCACGAATGAAATTTTTACCAAGTTCATATCTATTTTGCATGTGCGGCGCTACAACCTTCAGATTCATTTTTCTGGAAAGAGCTTCTACATCCCTTACGATCCAGTCACTACTCAGTACGCTGTAGAAAAGAATATAGGAATTGGGGGCATAGCGCGTCGCTGTTGCAAGCGTCTCCCATTCCTTTCCATCTAAAAGTAAGGTCGGATCCATAACTACCTTTGGTCGTTCCAATCCTAAAGAACAAATATAGTCTGCTGCCACTTCTTCTCTAACAGAAAGCTTTTTATATGTTTGAAGCTGCTTTCGAATCCATATTTTATCTTCTTCGGAATAATTAATATTCTCGCCCATGCTAGCTCCATAGGAAGCTTTTTTGGTTAGAATTTGCGGAAGAAAGTATGCTTCTCGATATCTTCGATCTTTGGATAGAGTTAAATTAAATGTCTGATCACTTCCGGTGATGTAAAGATCATAGCCTAGCTTTGCATCCGTAAGATCGTTTCCAGAGAGAGTTACTTTTGAGGATACATGTAATTCAGTGTAAACAAACTGTTTAAACGCCTTGATTCTAGCTTTTCTTTTTTTTAAACGCAACATGGTCCTTGCAAAATTTAAGAGGCCACCCGAAAAAAGCCGCATGCTTTTTTTGGCCGCGGAGTTTTGGTAATTAATGATTTCGCAAGTAGCCCCGAGTTGCGATAGCTTCTTTCGTGTTGCATATGCTTGCAAGACTGCACCGTAATTTAAATTATAATGTAATGTTATAATCCCGATTTTCATCTTAACCTCTCCTTGCAGAATATATAAGCCTACGATACATTTTTACAAGCGACTTTCGAAGCTTCCCGTATAATTTAATGCTCCTTGTTTTCAACTTGTCCGTAAAAGTCAATTCATGCAAAGAAAGAAGGTCCTTGTAAATCCGTTCCCCTATTAAAAGACTATTGTTTCGCATACAAAGTAGCATATATGTCTTCAGAAGAACTTCTCCATTGCTGCTTTTCAATCCTTTTAAGTGTTCTGCCAAATAGGTCCCAACTCGTTCCCTATCCCGAAGCGCAAAGGCTTTTCCGGTCGCAGAAACCTGTTTTGCATGGATGCGCGTTTTCACCAAATCGTCTGGGCGTATGTAAAGCTGACAACCAGAAATAAACGCTTTTTCCCACATGAAAACATCTTGCATATAGCGCATATCCTCGTCAAAGCCACCAATTCTATCAAACATCTGCTTTGGTATCAAAAACGCACAGCCACCAAACATGTGTCCTTTAAACATCTTCTGCAAAGCATCTGGCCCCGAATACAATCCTTCTTTAAACCCTTTTCCTACGGAACGAATCGTTTTTCCATTTGCATCCATGAGCGAGCCCAAACAATAGAACAGTATGTCGGAAACGGCTTCACCTTTGCTTTGGAGTTTCAGTACATCATCGACCTGCTTTTCTACTTTCTTCGAATCGTAAACATCGTCGTGAGAAAGCCACGAGAAATATTCACCACGCATTTCGCGAATTCCTAAATTGAGCGCTGAGGAAACACCTCCATTTTCTTTAAAAAAATAGCGGATTTTATTTCCGTAGGAAAGCGCAATTTCTTCTGTTTTTCCCTTGTCACAAGATCCGTCGTTGATTAGTAAGATTTCTTTGTTCACATAAGTCTGATTGAGGGCACTATCGATCGCTTCTTTTACATATTCACTCCCATTATAGACGGGAATGATAATGGAAACCAAGGGTAGATTTTTCATAATAGAGTCTCCTATCGACGATATTTAATGTACAGTCCCAACACTTTAATTGTCAGCGATATACCAAGAAACCGATACATTTTGTATACCTTTTCCACCTTTCCGCTTTTGTTATAGCTTAAAAGCCATTTATAGCCCTTTAGGTTTTTAAGCAGTTCGTGCTTATATGAAGATGCGGGTGTTTTTACAAGGACTCCGCATAAAATGGTGTACCTGTATGCCATGTAATGTAGCAATATCTGTTCGGTGCCTTCTTCTGCTCTTGAAAATTTTTCTACATAAGTTTGCAAAACACTATACATGTTTTGCAGATGCTCTTCTGTTGTCGTCCCCGTGGCGGAGCCTGCCCGGTTTTGCCTGTACATATATGCAGGCTGTTCCACAAACGCTATTTTTTCAACCAGCGGAAACACTCTTAAGCACCATTCTGCATCCTCTTCATTGCGCATACCGCGTTTAAACAGAAGCTCGTGCTTGAGAAGAAACTCTCGTAAAAGAACCTTGTCAAATGGATAGATAAATAATAAATCCTTTCGAATCAATTCCTCAAAAATATGTTCCGGTTCATTAATTTTGCACAGTTCCTTTGTTTGATACCAAAAACCTTCTACGGGCAAATGCTCTCCGAAATACTTTTGAAGCGGAAAAAAAATCAATTCTACCCCGGGTGTTTTTAAAATTGTATCTGCAACTTGCTGAAAAAAAGCATGATGGGAATAAAAATCATCACTATCCAAAAAAACAACATAT
>JAZSDW010000018.1:0-3827 GCA_045531355.1 Clostridia bacterium
CCTTTTTCAAAACTTTTTTCAAACTCCCGCGTTGCGACAGCTTTAATATAGTACCACGCGGCGAGGGAAAAGTCAAGACTTTTTTGAAAAAATTTTCTCTCTTTTTTCAAAACCGCGTTTTTTCGGCGTTTTTCGGCAAAATTTTTTCGGAATAGTGTGGGACAGGCGTTCATATATATAGCCGTAAAAGGAGGGATGCGTATGCTGAAATGTTTCGCAGCATTCGTTCTCATTCTCGGCTGCTTTTCAATCGGGCAAAGCAAAAACGCCCGTATTTCGCTTCGGCTCCGCACGCTCCGGCGCATAATAGACGGTCTTATGACGCTGGAAAGTGAAATCCGGCACCGGCTGGCCCCGCTCCCCGAGGCGCTGGAAGCAGCCGGCCGCTTCTCCCCGCTTTTTTTCTCCGCTTCCCTATATATAGAAAAAGAGGGGACGGAAGAGGCGCTTCGCCACGCGGCGGCGGAACATCTGGGGAACCTGGAGGAACAGGAAATTCTGGAAAGCCTTGCGGCGGGACTTTTAGCCTGCGAGGAAACCGGGCTTTTAGAAAGCATTTCACTTTGCCGCTCGCGCATGACGGCACTTTTAGAACGACTGGAAACGGAGGGACGACGGCTGGCAAAGCTATACAGCGGCGGCGGAGCAGCTGCCGGCTTTTTAGCCGTCATTTTACTGCTATAAGATGGATGTTGATTTAATTTTCCGGATTGCCGCAATTGGAATTATTGTTTCGGTTCTGCATCAGCTGCTTGTCCGCTCGGGGCGGGAAGAACAGGCCATGCTGACAACACTCGCCGGTCTTATCGTGGTGCTGATGATTTTAGTGCAGGAAATCAGCGAGCTGTTTGCCATGATTAAGTCGGTCTTTGGGCTTTAGATATGGAAATATTACGCCTCTCGGCCATTGCACTTCTATCGGCGCTTCTCTCGCTCTTTTTACGCCAGCAGAAAAGCCCGCTCTTTCTTGCTGTCAGCCTTTCGGGCGGCTGTCTGCTTCTTTTCTGCGCCATTCCTTATCTGCGAGATGTTCTTGGTTCACTCGGCCAGCTCGCCGCCGCCACCGGGCTTGACCGTGCCTATCTCGGCGCACTCGTACGCATTCTGGCCGCCACCTTCCTCACAGAAAGCACGGCCGCCCTTTGTCGGGATGCTGGGGAGGAAGCGCTTTCTAAAAAACTGGAGCTTGCCGGAAAGCTGGTCATTTTAGGCATGGCGATGCCAATTATTACGGCGCTGTTTGAAACGGTGCTTTCCTGTTTGCCCGGATAAAGGAGAATGCTTTGTGAAAAAAATCTGGCTTTTTCTGCTTCTGCTTCTGCTCCCGATTACCATGTGCGCAAAGGCATCCATTTACGACGCGGCCGACCACATCAGTCCCGAGGGCCTTGCCGCCGTCGAGCAGCTTGGCGAAGGGTTTTCCTTTGCAGATGCCGCGCGTACGATGGGCTCCGGCTCCGACGCCTCGCTTCTGGCTTCCCTTTGGCGCGGCCTTTTACGCTTTATCTCCGGAAAGGCCGCCGTTTCTTTCCGCATCCCCTTCTCTATTGCTGCCGCTGCGGTTCTCTGCGGACTGCTGGGGAGACTCGGCGGAGAGGGCGGTGCGGGAGAAGCTGGTTTTTTCGTATCCTATGCACTTTTAGCCGGCCTTTCTGCCACCGCCTGCATGGAAACGGCTTCTCTTTGCCAGCGCGCGGCGGAGGATATGACCACCTTCATTCATGCTGCACTGCCGGCACTTTCTGTCCTTTCGCTCTCGACGGGGAGCGGCGCCGCAGCCATAACGCCGCTTCTTCTGTCTGCCTCTTCGGCTGCCGCACTTATTTTAACGAAAATCGGCATGCCGGCGCTTTCGCTTTCCCTTGCACTCGCGCTGATTGGGAACCTTTCGGCGTCTTCGCCGCTTCCGGCACTCTCAACGGCGGTACGCCGGGCTGCGCTCTGGCTCGTGTGCGGCAGTATGACACTATTTTCTGCATTTTTGTCTGTTTCCGGCTATGCGGCAGGCTCGCTCGGTACAGTTGCGGCAAAGGGTGTGAAATATGCCGTAAGCAGTCTTATTCCCGTTCTCGGCAGTATCCTTTCCGAATCGGCAGAGGCCGTCCACCTTTCAGCCGGCACCATTAAAAGTGCCGCGGGCGGAGCGGGGCTTATCTTTCTTCTCCTTCTCGTCCTTGCGCCCATTCTTGAAGCAATGCTCCATGCGTTTGCCTATCGCATCGCGGCCGCATTTGCCGCGCCGGTAGCGGACAAGAGGCTTTGCCGTGCAATGGGGCAGATGGCCGACCTTCTGCAGGCGCTGGCCGGTATGACGGCGGCGCTGGCCGTCCTTTCCATGCTCTCTTTGGGACTTTTAACCAAGATGGGAGGTGCAGTATGAGAGCGTATCTTTTGCCGCTTTTCGGGCTTTCCTTTCTTGCGGCAATTTGCGAATTTTTTCTGCCGGCAGGCTCGATGCGCCGTTTTGCCATGCCGCTTTTCGGGCTGGCCGTATCCGCCGCCACGCTCCTGCCGCTGGCCGCCTTTTTAGGGGACGGGGCTCTTGCTGACCGCCTTTTGCCGGCGGCAGAGTCCGTTTTAGAGGCAGACGCCTACGCAGACAGCGTGGAAAAAGCCTATATAGAAAGGCTGGAAGCGGAAATCGACGCCCGCGGCGGGAATGCGACCGTTTCGCTCGGCGAAAACTTTTCCATCGACCGTATTGTGCTGACCGGCACGCCGGAAAACACAGCGCTCGACTATATCCTGTTTACATTGGAGGTGCCAAGAAGCCGTGTGGAAATCCGATAAACTCCGGGAATTTTTATCGAAAAAGAAGAATATTTCTCTTCTTTACATCATAGTAAGTATCTGTATCCTGTTTTTGGCGCTCGGCGGGCGTGGGGAAACCGAGGCGCCCCCCGCGCCTGAGACACCGTCTCTCTCGCTTGAACCGATGCTGAAATCCATTTTAGAAAAGCTCGACGGCGTGGATTGTGTTGAGGTAGCCGTAACCTATGAAAGCGGGCCGGAAACCGTTACTGCAAAAAACAAAAACGGCGATAGCGAAACGGTGGTAACTTTGGGAAGCGGTAGCGGCGAACGCCTTGCGGCTGAGAAAGAACTCTTGCCGCGCGTCCGCGGTGTGGTTGTAGTAGCAGGTGGGGCAGAGCGGCCCGGCGTGGCGGCCAATATTTTTGCCTGTGTGCAGGCGCTTACCGGCGCCGATGCGCACGCGATTGCCGTTTTCCCTGCAAAATAGAAAGGAAGAGGAATATGATTGTACTGAAAAAGAAACAAGTTTTAGTGGCAGGCCTCGCAGTCCTTGCGGCGACGGCCGGATATCTGAATTTTGCCTACACAGATACGGCGCCTGTCTCGACGGAAACGCTGGGCGAGATTACGCTCGTTTCAACCGACACGGAAGAAAAGGCAGATATTTTCAGCGAAGCGCGTCTTGAGCGGGAAATCGGCCGCTCGCAGAGCGTTGCCTCTCTCCAATCGATGGCGCACGATACGGCGCTTGGCGCAGAAAGCCGTGCGGCGGCAGAGGCTGAAATGCTGGAAATTTCGCGGCTTTCGGAAACGGAGAGCACGATTGAGTCTGTCCTGTGCGCCAAAGGCTTTCCCGATGCAGTTGTTTACATCGCAGACGGCGGCGTCACGGCCATTGTAAAGGGGGAGGGGCTTGACAGTGCGGCCGTGGCCGGAATTGTGGATATTATCACGGCGCAGACGGGCATTTCGGCAGATAAAATCAAGATTGTAGAAGCAGCGTAACATAAAAAGGGGCTGTAAAAAAGTCCAGACCGCAAAAAGGGAAAAATATAATGAGCAAATAGGATTTG
>JAZSDW010000054.1:0-5435 GCA_045531355.1 Clostridia bacterium
ATAAAGCCGCGTTCAAAATCGGAATGAATTTTTCCTGCGGCGCCGGGCGCCTTCGTACCACGCGTGATTGTCCACGCACGCACCTCTTTCGGGCCGGCCGTTAAAAAGCTGATAAGCCCTAAAAGCGAATAGCTTTTTTCAACCAGGCGGTCAAGCCCTGAAGCGGAAAGCCCCATCTCCTCTAAAAACATTTCCTTTTCTTCGCCGGAAAGGTCTGCGATTTCTTCTTCAATTTTTGCAGAAATCGGTAAAACCTCGGCGTGCTCTGCCTTTGCGATCGAAGAGAGGGCATCCATATACGGATTGTCCGTAAGGCCATCCTCCGAAACATTCGCCGCGTAGATGACCGGCTTTATCGTAAGGAGCGCAACCTCTCTTAGGATTTCCTCTTCTTCCTCTGTAAATGTCATGCTTCTTGCCGGAAGCCCCTTTTCCAGCGTTTCCATAATGCGCGCCAAAAGGTCTGCCTCCACGGCATATTTTTTCTCCCCGGTTTTAACCATTTTAGAAACGCGTTCATGTCGCTTTGTCACCATTTCGAGATCCGCAAAAATCAGCTCTAAATTTATCGTTTCCGTATCTCTTTGGGGATTTACGGAGCCATCTACATGGACAATATTGCTATCATCAAAGCAGCGAACCACATGGACAATGGCATCCACCTCGCGAATGTGCGACAAAAATTTATTTCCAAGTCCTTCACCGCGTGAAGCCCCTTTCACAAGGCCCGCAATATCCACAAATTCAATATAGGCCGGCGTCACCTTCTCCGGATTATACATTTCTGCCAGAACATCGAGGCGCTTATCCGGCACCGCCACAACGCCTACATTCGGTTCAATGGTGCAAAACGGGTAGTTTGCCGCCCCCGCACCTGCATGGGTAATCGCATTAAAAAGCGTGCTCTTCCCGACATTCGGAAGCCCTACTATACCTAATTTCATCTTAATTTACATCTCCTTGATTCGGCAGTATTTCCAGCATGTATACTATAATTTTTTCTCCGGATTTAAGAAAAAACCAATGTAATATAAAGTATTATATCACATTGGTTTTCATTTATCAAGAGTTATTGTTCTGATTTGTTAGTTTCTGGCATTAAAATGTTCGAAACGCGAAGACTTTCTGCGTCCCCGCTCACAGCAGGCGCCAAAGGTGGGGCTTCGCTGGATGCAGTGTCCCCTGCACTTTCCTTTTCCTCTTGGTTCGTATTGTCTGCCGGAATGCTTCCCGTGCCCGCATTGCCATTCATTCCTTCTTCTTCCGGCTTGCTCGCACTCGGCGCATCCGTTTCTGCTGTTTCCGGGGTTACAATAGGCTCGATCGGCTCATTAGGCGTAGTTTCGTCATTGTCCCCGCTTTCAGCATCGGGCGTGGGCTGGGTTGTTTCTTCTGTTCCATTCTCAGTTGCGTCTTCGCCGGCTCCTTCCGTTCCTACATTTTCGCCGTCCGATGCAGTGCCGGAATTGTCTTCTGTATCCGGCGTGGTAGGTTCTGGCGTTTCGGTGCCAGATTCCGGAGCTTCCGTTTCGCCCTCGTCTTCGCCCGTAGTAGTGTCATCGGGGTTCGTTTCAGGGTTGGTTCCTTCCCCGCCCTCGGGTTCTGTCTTGCCCGCATCCTGCGTGTTATCGCTTCCGTTTTCGGTTTCCTTATCTGTCCCCTCGCTACCTTCAGGCTCCTTTTCCTCGCCAGCAGGTTCCTTATCCGCAGGCTCATCCTTCTTGTCATCACCGTCGGGGTTTTCTTCCTCATCCTCTTTTTTAACGCCCTCTGCAGTGATGGTTATCGCCTTTACATCTTCGAGTAAATCCTTGGAGATGGTCAGCGTTCCCGTTTCCGCATCAAAAGTAATTCCAACAGGGTTTGGCTCGCTGGCTTCCGCGCTTGTGTAAACGATGTATTCCTCCCCATCAATCGTAATCAAAATTGTTTCAGGAAGCTCATATTCTTCACCTGCGGTAAAGGTAATTACAACATCCTCATCCGTCACAATTTCATCATCTGTGAAATCAAAGGTAAGGTTTTTAACCTCAAAGGAAATTTCGGCTTTTTCTTCCTCTGTCTCTTCGCTTTGTTCAATATCAGCAATTGTAATTTCGCGGACGCCTTTCAGTAACTCTGATGATATTGTAAGCTTACCGCTCTCTGTATCAAATGCAAAGCCCTCGGGATTATCCCGGCCAGCTGTATTAACGATATATTCTGTTTTGTCCTCTTGGATTTCCTCATCCTCGGTATTTTCGTCACGGATTGTCTTGTCGAGGGTAATTGCAATTTCCTCCGGAAGTTCCATATCCTCTTTTGCAGAGAGTGTAAGAACAAGGTCTGCATTCGTCGGGATTTTTGTTTCTTCCAGATTGATTGTCAGTTGCGAAAGATTAAGTGTAACATCAGCCTTCTCTACTTCTGTTTCTTCTTCATTATTGTCAGGGGAAGAAGTATCCCCGACTGACGAATCTCCCGAATTATTATCTTCTTTATCATCGTCCCCGTCGTTGTCGTCGCCCTTGCCGCCACTACCGGAAGGCGTTTTCACAGGCTTTACGCTTAGTTTCCCTTCTTCGTCTTCTTCTTTTTTGGCCGGGTCGTCAGCAACAACAGTATCGTCTGATTTTGCATCAGCAGAGTTATCCTCTTCGGTTTCATTGTTATCTGTTGTGTCTTCTGCTGTCTCTTCTGCTATTTCTTCAACCGCCTCTTCTGTGGTTTCCTCGGTCGCTTCTTCTTCGGTTTTTTCTTCCTCCGTTTCTTCCTCTGCAGGAACTTGCGTTGCAGTAGCTTTAACAGAAACTGTAGTGCCGTCACTTAAAAGAGCAGAGGGAACTGTTAAAACACCGGCCTCAGCATCATAGTATGGTGCATCCTCACTTATCTCAGCACCCCCGGTAGAAACGACATAATCCTTCCCGCCAATATTAACTACCACTTCGCTTGGCATTTCATACCCTTCTTTTAGCGCAAGCGATATTTTGTAATCTTCCTCAGCAGAAATTACTGCACCTTCCCTAATTTCAAAGCCTTCTAACTCAATCTCGGTTTCGGCTTTTGCTGCAGGGCACGGGATAGGAGCGAATCCTATCACATCACCATCAGACAAAAGCATAATTTCTTCTTCCGCCATATTTCTTGCAGACATTAGTGAAACCTGTGCTGTCGCATCTTCTGCCGGTTCGCCCCAGAAAGATGCAATCGTAAGTGTCGGCGGAGTGGTTTTTTCTACATATTCTTTCCACTGGGTAGCTGTAACACCATCTTTTTCAGAAAAGCCACCGGTATTGTAGGTGAATTGAACCGTATTGTCTTTTTCAAAAGCAGAGGTTTGGTACAGCTTTGTTTCGGGTGTATCACTTCCACTTTCAGTATGTGACAATGCAACTTTGCAATAACCTTTAGACGCTGTTCCGCCGCCCGTCATTACAACCTCATAGCTTTTTTCCGGCGACAACTCCCAAACAAGCGGTTCCTCAGCAGTTACTATACTTATATCTTTATCTGTTTCCAATTCTTCAATAAGAGAAACTTCTTTCAATGATCTCTTTGAATCCTCAGTTGTCTTTACCAATGTTCGAGTTTCTACATCATTTTCATTTTCGCTCTTAACAACTTCATATACTTTGACTTTAGTAAATTGTGTGGCAGCTTGCAATGTCTGCGTCGGTGTATTAACAGACGCAGTAAACCAAGCCCATGTCATGCTGACAAGGCAAAATACACATGCTAAAACACCTGCAATCATCGGTGTCATAAGCCGGAAAAGCGGGTCGTTATTTCTTTGTTGATTTTCTGTTTTATGTAGTAAACTCATAACATACCTCCGATTAAGTTTTTTATTAAGGGTAATCAAAAGGCACATAGTTCCTATGGCCCCCAACAAAACCCAGCAAAGCGGTTTTGTTGGGGAGCGGAGGCACAGCGAAGCGAATGATGCCTGCCGCTTGCGGCGGGAGGAATGATACATAGCTTGTGCCGACGATATGCCTTTTGATTACCCTCCTATCCCTCAAAATGAGGGATAGGAGATGGGGCAAGATAACAAATTATTTAACTGTTGCATTTACAATATTTGAAGTTACGAGAGTTGCCAGATTATCTGCTGTGAGAGCCACACCGCCAATAGTGCAGTTTTCAAAAGTAACAGCAGCTCTTGTATCCATTTCAAATCCTGCCTCAAAGTCACAGCCTACAAAAGTAGTAGGAGCATAAGGACGGCAGTAAGCATATCCGTTGCCTTCTCCAAAGTCACAGTCAACAAACTCAGCCTTCCCAAGTGTTGCTGCAAAGCTGGTCCAACCATTAAAGGTAGATTTTTTAGCTAAAAGGTTCTGATTCATGCCCTGGTCGCAGCTTATTGTATATGTAGTACCGTCAATTATAACATTTTCAAGAATTACAGGCTCACTGTATGTGCTGTTATGGTTAATGAAGATACCCCTGAAAGAACCGGTAACTGTCAAATTCCTGATTGTACCACCTGTGGTGTTGATACCCGAATCCCAAGTACCGCCGGCTCCTTTAATATCAAGTGTATGTCCGTTTCCGTCAAGAGTCTGGCCATTCTTGATGTTGATGCCTGTTGTACCATAAGCGTTGCTCATGTTTGCAGGATCTATCTTTATGTTGTTCATAAGACCGATTACCTCGCCTTGACCGGCATTTTCAATTGCATCGATCATTTCATCGGCCGTCTTTACATACTCGTCAGCTACAAAAGCATCCTCATCATAATCACTGCCAAAACTGTCTGATTCTGCGTTAAGCTGTGTTGCAACAACCTGAACAGAGAATTTGCCGAATGTAGCATTTTGATACTCGTTTCCTGCAGATTCCTGCATCTTAAGGGCAATAGTAACCATGTCGCTCTTGCCTGCTTCAAGCGTTCCGCTTGCGTTTTTCGGCATGCCGCCAAGCACCTGTGTCAGTGTGCCGACTTTATTGGAATCGGACAGTGCAGTGCGGTTTGCTACCTTGATTGCAGGATCCATAAAGTAAACATCAATTACATCCGCAAGCTCAGAAACTCCGCTCTCAGCAGCTATGTTAAACTGATATTTAAGAGCAAGGCTTCCTGCGTTCCCGATTTTGATGTGCTTCACATCTGTATAACCGGGTTCCCAATTTTCATAAGTGAAAATTTTCGTGGCCGAAGCATCTGCCCAGTCGTTGCTATCCTCAGCGGGAACTTCCTCTGTGCCGTCTGCATAATGTAAAGTAACATCCAGATTACCGGCCTTTATGATGTTGTTCGCACTGGCAACACTGTCTGTAAACCACGCGAATGTGGTTCCGAGAAGCATCGCAAAGCAGAGAAGGAGTGACACGCTGCTTGTAAGCAATGCTCTCTTTGTAGATTTATTCGTCATTTTGTTTTACCTCCTTATGTAATATTTTTGTTAGACGAATATATATATAAACAGCCTTTTGCTGTCTATACCGTT